>DASZKB010000032.1:0-11517 GCA_035947475.1 Gaiellaceae bacterium
AACGTGCCCGGATGGGCGCGGCCGGCGTTGTTGACGAGGAAATCGATCCCGCCGAGCGCCTCGGCCGAGCGCGCGACGAAGTCGCGCACCTGTTCGGCGTCGGTGACGTCGGCCGGCTGGGCGTGGACGACCGTGCCGTGCTCGCGGAGATCGTCGCCCGCCGCGACCACCTCCTGCTCGTTGCGGGCGCAGATCGCGACACTCGCGCCCTCGCGGGCGAGCTCGCGTGCGATCGCGAGCCCGAGGCCCATCGAGCCGCCGGTCACGATCGCGCGGCGGCCCGCGATCCCGAGCTCCATCTCCCGCTACTCGGGCTCGGCGCGGCCCATCGACTCGACGATCCCGCGCCGGGGCGGGTGGAAGACGTCGACCTCGAGGCACGAGCCGTCGTACGTCCGGGCCGCGTGCGGGACGTTGGGCGGAATGACGGCTGCCTCGCCGCGGCGAAGGACGCGCGTCTCGCCGGCGATCTCGAACTCGAGCTCGCCGTCGACGACGAACGAGATCTGCTCCTCTTCGTGCCAGTGGAGCGGCGCCTCCGTGTGAGGCTCGAACGAGACGAAGTTCGCCATCACGCCGTCGCCGAGCACCGGCTGGAACCGCAGTCCGGGCACCATCTCGATCGGGTCGAGCTCCTCCCATTTCACGAAGGCGCCCTTGCCGGTCCCCTGCGTTGCGGGATCTCCCGCGAAATAGCGTTGAGCGTCGGTCATCCCGGCCTCCCTTCCGTCGTCCCGACCCACCGAACGCTACACCCGTGCGGGAGGAAGCACGCTTCGAAACGCGGAAGCCCGCCGAGCGGGCGGGCTTCCACGTTCGAGCGAGGAACGAGAGCTAGGGAGTCGGGAAGCGCGTCTCGCAGTCGGCCGGGAGTGTGGCGCTCCTCTTGACGAAGACGGTGTCCGCACCGTCACCGCAGCTGACGGTGTCGGTGCCCGCGAACGCGTGGATTCGATCGTCGCCCGCGCCGCCGTTGAGCGTGTCGTTTCTGCCCCCGCCGAAGAGACGGTCGTTTCCGTCGCCGCCGTCCAGCGAGTCCGCGCCGGCTCCGCCGACGAGGAGGTCGTCGCCGGCGTCTCCCGAAAGCTCGTCGGCGTGGTAGCCGCCGAACAGGCGGTCGTTCCCGTCACCGCCGGAGAGGGTGTCGGCTCCGAAGCCGCCCAGGAGGAGGTCGTGGCCGCCGTCTCCCGAGAGGTCATCCGCGCCGTACCCGCCGCGGAGGCGGTCGTCGCCGTCGCCGCCGGAGGCGGTATCCGCGCCCCGGTTCCCGAGAAGGAGGTCGTTGCCACCGAGGCCGAAGAGCGTGTCGTCGCCGGCGAGGCCGACGAGCGCGTCCCGGTTGGCGGTCCCTTCGAGCGTGTCGCTCGCGCGCGTCCCCTTCTTGACAACCGCGAACGCCGCTGCGGCAAGAACAAGCGCCGCAACCAAAGCGAGGGGCACGAAGATCGCTGTTCGCTTCAAGTCCATCTCCTTTTTCGAGTTCTGTCTCGGCGTACGGAAGCGGCCCACGCGGGCCTCCTCTCACATCAAGCCGATTGGTTGCAAGGAAGTTCTTGCGCTTCTGTTAGCGCCGCGTAAAAAGCGATGTGGCCACTCAGTCGCGGCTTCCGACGACTCGGACGGCGACGACGGGCCGGCTGAACCCCTTGAGCTGCAGCTCGCGCGGCGGCTCGGCCGCGAGGCGGTCCTCCGCCGCCGCGTGCGTCCGCTGGCTGAGCAGGATCTCGCCGGGGTCGGCCGCGTCGCTCAACCGGGCGGCGAGGATCACGACGTTCCCGACCGCGCCGTAGTCGTAGCGGCCTTCGAAACCGATGCGGCCGAGCGTCGCGTACCCCGTCGCGATCCCGATGCCGAGCCCGAGGTCGTATCCGCGTTTGCGCCAACCGGCGGCCAGAGTCTCGAAGCGCTCAGCCGTGGCAAGCGCCGTGCGGACGGCCGCGAGCTGGTGCGCCGGAACCGGCGTCGGGTCGTTGAAGAACGCCATCAGCCCGTCGCCCGCGAAGTGCTCGATGGTGCCCGCGTTCGTGGTGACGAGCTCACCGACCGCCGTGTGGTACTCGCGGAGGACACCCAGGACCTCCTCGGGCTCGGCCGTCTCGGCGAAGGCCGTGAACCCGCGCAGGTCGCAGAAGAGGGCGGTGATCTCGCGCCGGTGGCCCGCCAGGAGCTGCTCTCCCTCGTCGCTCGAGAGCAGGTCCGCGACCTGCGGGGCGAAGCGCGCGAGCTCGGTTCGCTGCCGCTCCACCGTCTGATAGAGGCGGACGTTCTCGATCGCGACGACGACGTGGTCCGCGAAGGTCTCGATGAGCCGTATCTCGGCGTCGCTGAACGGGCGCACCTCAGTGCGCCCCACGGCGATCGCGCCGATCACGTCGTCGCCACGGAGCATCGGGGCCGCGAGGACGGTGTGGTAGCCGCCGGCCCTCTGGAGGTCCACGAGGGTGTACTCGGGATCCGTGACGACGTCCTCGACGTGCACGACCCGGCGCTCGAGCAGCGTCCGTCCGATTACCGAGCCGCGCTCGGGCGTGTACACGCGCTCGCGCACGAGTTGCTTGTACTCGGGCGTGAAGCTCGTGAACGCGGCGACGCGGTAGGCGTCGCCCTCGCGGCGCGCGATGTTTCCGTTCTCGGCGTGGCACAGCCGCACCGCCCGGTCGATGACGGTCTGCAGCACGACGTCGAGGTCGAACCCCGAGTGCGCGATCGTCTGGATGACGTCGCGGAGCGCGCCCTCGCGCTCCTCCGCGTCACGGACGTCGGCGCGAAGCTTCGCGACCTCCGCTGGGAGTCCGTCTGGATCGCTCACGAAGGGAACGCCGAGCCGACTGGCGTGACGGGCGAGCTCACACGCGCATTCTCGCGAGTGGCGCGTTTACCGTCTTGTCAGACGCGTGTACCATCCCGGTACGGGCGTCGGACGCGTCGGGGTTGCCGCAGCCCCTCCACTGCTCCCCGGCGCCCGCTCCCTTTTCTCGAGACGGCCTCAGCGGCGCCTTGCGTGCCGATCGAGGCGGAGGGAGGAGGACCACGACGTGCCGCACCGTCATGGTGATGGGACCATCGTCCTCCACCCCCCGCGCGGATGGCCTACCCGGCGAGTCGGCGACCCCAAACCTCAGGCGCTTATCGACGCCGACCGTTCAGAGCGACACGAGGCGCGTGCCGGTCGCCTTGAACGACGCGACGAGGCGGTCGCCCTCCCGGCACCCCAGGCGGTCCAGCGAGGCGGTCGTGATCTCGGCGACGAGGGGGCCGACGCGGACCCGCGCGCGGTTTCCGAGCGGGACTAGCGACTCGACGCGTCCCTCCACGTGGTTCAGGGTCGAGTCGCGCGGCGCCGAAAGGCCGAGCGAGATGTCCCACGGGTAGATCACGACTCCGACGCGGCCGGTGGCCGCGTCCGTCGAGTAGACGGCCCCGCCGCCGTCGAGCGCCACCTCGGTCAGCCCCTCGCCGGACGAACGAGCGTCGCCCTGCAAGACATTGCCGCCGGCGAGCTCGGCGACGAACTGGTTCGCCGGCGCCGTGACGAGCTCGGTCGGCGTCCCCTCCTGGAGGAGCCGCCCCTCGACGAGGACGCCGACGCGCGCTGCGAGCGTCGCGGCGTCCTCGAAGTCGTGGCTCACGACCACGGCCGGGATGTCGAGCTCCCCGAGAAGAACGCGGAGGTCGGAGCGGACGCTCGCGCGCGTCCTCGCGTCGAGGGCGGCGAGCGGTTCGTCGAGAAGAAGGACGGCGGGCTCGCGTGCGAGCGCGCGGGCGAGGGCGACGCGCTGCCGCTCGCCGCCCGAGAGCTCGTTCGGCCGGACGTCGGCCACGTGCGCGATCCCGAAGCGCTCGAGCAGCTCCCCGACCCGGCGGCCGCCGCCGAACGCGACATTCTCGGCCGCCGTCAGGTGCGGAAAGAGGGCGTAGTGCTGGAAGACGAAGCCGACGGAGCGGCGCTCCGCCGGCGTGTCGATGCCGCGCCCGGCGTCGAACCAGGGCTCGCCGCCGACGGCGATCCGCCCGCGCCGCGGCCGTGCGAGCCCGGCGATCGCGCGGAGAAGAGTCGTCTTCCCCGCGCCCGACGGCCCGACGAGGGCGAACGCGCCCCGCCCGGCCTCGAGCGCTACCTCGAGCTCGAAGGCGCGAAGGGGGAGGGAGAGATCGAGACGAAGCGTTCCCATGCCGGCAGGAGCTTCACGGCCACGAGGATCCCCGCGCTCACGACGACGAGGAGCGCACCGATCGCGAGCGCCACCTCGAGGTCCTGGTCGAGCTCGGCGTAGACGGCGAGCGGGAGCGTCTGGGTCACACCTTGGAGGCTCCCCGCGAAGATGATCGTGGCTCCGAACTCGCCGAGCCCGCGCGCGAAGGCGAGCGCCGAGCCGGCGCCCAACCCGGCTGCGGCGAGCGGGAGGACCACGCGCGCGAAGGTGCGGAACGGCCCCGCCCCGAGCGTCCGCGCCGCCTCGACGAGCGCCGGGTCGACCGCCTGGAAGGCCGCGATCGCCTGGCGGACGTAGAGCGGGCTCGCGACGAAGACGATCGCGACGGCGACGGCCGCCTGCGTGAACGGGAGCGAGATCCCGAGCGCCTGGAGCTCGCCGCCCAGGAGCCCGCGCCGACCGAACGCGGCGAGAAGCGCCAGGCCCGCGACCGCCGGCGGCAAGACCAGGGGCAGCTCCACGAGCGCGATCGCGAGGCGGCGCCCGCGGAACGGCCGGGTCGCGAGCGCGTAGGCGAGCGGGGTCCCGAACGCGAGGATCACGGTGTGGGCGATCGCGCTCGTCTCGAGGCTCACGAGGAGCGCGTCGACGGCGACCGGGCTGCCGAGCTGTGCGAGCAGCGTCGTCGGCGAGACGCGGAAGAAGACGGCGAGGAGGGGGAGGAGGAGGAAGGCGAGCGCCGCCCCGACCGCCACGGCGACGAGCGCGCGGGCGACGCCTCTCACGGCAGACCGAACCCGGCGGCGCGAAGCGCTCGCCGCCCGCGCGGGCCGAGCACCTCCGCCACGAACGCCTCCGCCGCCGCGGCGTGCTCGGAGCGGGCGACCACCGCGATCACGTACTCAATTGGCGGCTGCGCCCGCCGTGGAACCTCGATGACGGCGACCCGCGCCGCCACCGAGGCGACGTCGGTCGCGTAGACGAACCCGGCGTCCGCCTCGCCCAGGGCGACCTTGCTCGCGACGCCCTTCACGTCCTCCTCCTCGCTCACGACTCGCGCCAGCGCGTCCTCCGCGCCGAGCCGGTCGAGGGCGGCGCGCGCGTAGTCGCCGACCGGCACGCCTTCGGCGCCGATCACGAGCTTTGCCGGTTTCCGCTCGAGGTCGTGGACGGAGCGGATGCCCGCACGGTTCGGCTCGGGGACGATCAGGACGAGCCGGTTCGTCGCAAACACGCGCGGGGCCCGGACGACGCCCTCGTCGCGGAGCGCGGCGGCGTGGCTCTTGCTGGCGGTCGCGTAGACGTCCGCGGGGGCGCCCTCGCGAATCTGGACGGCGAGCTCGTCGGATCCCGCGAAGCTGTAGCGCGGACGGTCGTCGATACGAGGGAGGACGTCCGTCAGGGATGCGGCGGCGAACACGGTGAGACGCGGCTCGGCGCCCGCGCTCGCGCAGCCGGCCGTCGCCGCGACGACGAGGGCGGCGAGGGCGAACCTCACCGCTCGACCATGACGGAGGTCGCCTTGACGAGCGCCGTCGCGCTCAGGCCGGGCTTGAGCCCGAGCTCCTCCGCCGCCTCGCGCGTGATGACGGCGACGACGCGGGCGGGCCCCGCGACGTCGAGCTCGACCTGCGCGAGCAGCCCCTCCATCCGCACGTCGCGGACCGTGCCCCTCAGGCGGTTGCGCGCGGAGAGGCCCTGCGCGGCCTGCCCGCGAAGGCGCTCGATCTCGGAGGCGGCGACCACTCGCCGGTTCGCGCTGTCTCGCTCGGTCGCGATCCGGCCCGCGCGGTCCCAGCGCCTGAGCGTGTCGAGGCTGATCCCGAGGATCCGTGCCGCCTCCGAGGCTGTGTACGTCTTCCTATGCACCGCCTAGGCGAAATTAATACTCAACCTTTGCGGGAAAAAGCCGATACCTTGTTCTGCGGGGGCAGGTCCGTTAGCCGCAGACGGGCCGCCCCCAAGTCTTTGGACCGGGCCAAATAGGCCGTTCGGCCCATTGCTCGCCGTCTCGGCGCCAGCTACGGTCGCCTTGCAGCGGAAGTGCGCGAGCGAAGTTTCTGCGGCGGCTTCGCTCGCGCGCCGCTGCGCGTGTTCGCACCGGCGCGCATTCCACGAGGTCGTCGGCAAGTTTTTCGCTGCGGCGGATTCTTCCTCGTTGAACGGAGTACGCCGCCTCTGCTTCGCCTTGCCGGTACGGATCAGCGACCCGTCTCTCACGCCAGACCTCGTCGCGTTCTTTCGGCGGAACGCCTTCCTCGCCGTCCAGGAGGCGGAGGCGACGATCGACGTCCTGCCGATCCGCGCCGGCAGCGAGGAGTCCGACCGGGTCAGGATCGGCCGCTACGTCGAGGCCTGGCTGGCCGACCATCCCGGAGTTGTCGCCGAGCTCGTCGACGACGACGAGCCCGATCTCGCCTCGGCGGCGTCCTAGCGAAGGAGCGAGTCTCCGCTGCCTTCGTTGCCGCGCTCGTGCAGCCGCGGCGGCGACGGGCTCCTCCGGCGCTCCTCGTGGGAGCCGAGAGTCAGCCGCGTGTCCGCCGCCGAGATCACGTCCGCGTCATGGCTCGCGGCCACGACCGTCGCTCCCGTCTCGTGCGCGACGCGCTCGAGGAGGCGGATCACCATACGCCCGGAGAGGCGGTCGAGGTGCGCGGTCGGCTCGTCCGCGAGGAGAAGCCGCGGGCCGGGCGCGAGCGCGCGGGCGAGCGCTACCCGCCGCTGCTCTCCGCCCGAGAGCCGGTCGGCGCGCCGCTCGACGACCTTCGCCAGGCCGACCCAATCGAGCCACCGCTCGGCGCGGCGCGTTGCCTCGGGCTCGTCGAAGCCGCGGAGCGTGAGCGCGAGCTCCACGTTCTCGCGGGCGGTGAGGAAGTCGACCAGGGTCGAGTGCTGGGAGACGTATCCCAGCGCTCGCTGTCGCCAGCGCGCCGCCTCCGCGGCGCCGAGCGAGTCGATCCGCTCGCCGCCGACCCACACCTCGCCGGCGTCGGGACGCTCGAGCGCCGCGATCACGTTGAGGAGCGTCGTCTTCCCGCTTCCGGAAGCGCCGGCGATCATGTGGAGCTGCTCGGGGCCGAACGTCCAGGAGAACCGGTTCAGGATCGGCCGCTCGTCGTACTGCTTCGTGACGCGGTCGAGCGCGACCTCGGTCGCGTAGCGCTTCTCCTCGGGAGCCAGCCGCTCGACGGCGATCCGCTCCGAGGCTTCCACGCGCTCGGAGTCGTCGGCGTGGAGCTCGATGCGTCCCCATGTCGCGGAGGCGCGGACGCGGTCGCGGAAGCCCGCTTCGTCGCGCAACCGCTGCGGAAGCCGAAGCCAGCCCTGCTCGTCGAGGATGAGGACGGGGCGCGTCGTCCCCTCCGCGGCGAGGCGCCCGTCGCGAATGTGGATCGTGCGGTCGGTTCGAAGCGCTACCTCGGGGTCGTGCGTCACGATCACCGCGGCGGCCCGCACGTCGCGGACGAGCTCGAGCATCAGCTCGACGAGCTCGACGGAGGCCGCGCGGTCGAGCTCCCCTGTCGGCTCGTCGGCGAGCAGGAGGCGTGGCCGCTTGGCGAGCGCCGCGCACACGGCGACCCGCTGCTGCTCGCCGCCGGAGAGCTCGGGCGGAAACGCCCGCGCCCTGTCGCCGAGACCCGCCCGACGTAGAACGGCCCGGGCGCGCTCCACCGCCCGCTCCTTGTCGTCCCCGAGGAGGCGAATCGGAAGGGCGACGATCTCCTCGGCCGAGAGCTCCCGCGGGAGCGCGCGGTGGTAGTGCTGGCGGACGATTCCGATCGAGCTCTTCCGCAGCTCGCCCGTCGTTCGCAGGGACGCGCGCTCCGCGTCGAGCCCGAGAACCGAGAGCTCACCGCTCGACGGACGAAGCCAGCCACCGCAGAGGCTCAGGAGCGTCGTCTTTCCAGAGCCGCTCGGGCCGAGCACGGAGACGATCTCACCGTCGTCCACCCGAAGAGAAAGACCGCGGAGCGCCGCGACGTCGCCGTGCCTCGCTCGGTAGAGGTAGAAGAGCTCCTTCGCAGTGACGGCCGCCATCAGGCTCGGAGCCTCCTCGCCGCCGTCTCACGGAGCGCCCGGCCCGCGAGCACTGCCGCCGTCGCGACGCCGGCCAACCCGACTGCCGCGACGACCGCAGCGCCCGAGCGCCAGGCGATAACGGGCTCGATAGGCGGGAGGGGGCGCGCCGCCGCGCCGGTGACCGCGACGAACGCGCCGATGAGGCGGACTCCGACGGCGCCGCCGACCAGGCCGGCCGCGAGCCCGACGAGCGAGAGCGCGACGAGTCTCGCCTGGAGGCTGCGCGCGAGGGTGGCGGGCGGAACGCCGAGCGCCTCGTACTCGGCGTTGAGCGCGCTTTCCGCGGCGAGCGTCGAGCGCGTCGCGAGCGCGAGGCCGAGGAGGGCGACGACGGCCGCGACGATCCCGGATACGGCGAGCACGCTACGAGCTCCCGCGGCGAGCGGGTCGCTCACGAGTCGCGCCGTGAGCGGCTCGACGCCCACTGCGGATTCCAGACGGAACGGCGGTCTCCGAAGAGCTTCCGCGAAACCGGGCGACTGCGGCCGGAAGAACCACGCCTCGGACGGGACGGCGGTTCCCGGGTAGTCGGCGTTCAGCGCTGCGAAGAGCGTGTCGTAGTCGACGACGGCGAACAGCCCCGGCCGCTCGGTGATGGACGGAAAGAGCTTCGACGTGCCGACGACGCGGAGGGAGAGCGTGCGTCCGGCGACGCCGAGCGTGACCCGATCGTCCACGGCGGCGGTGGCGACAGCGCCGCTCACGAACCCAGGGAGCTGAGCGGGGATCGCGAGGGCCGGGCGTATGAGCGGCTGCGCGGTCCCCGCGAGCTCGAAGCGCATGCCCCGGTCGAGTGGTGCCGCGCGCGCGAATGTCGCTCGGTCGAGAGACGCCTGTGCCGACGCGATGGCGGTCCAGTCGTCCAGGCCGCGCAGCGGCGACCACCTGCCCCGCCGCCGCTGCTCGAGCCGACCGAGCTCGACGAACCCCTCCTCGACGTAGCCGAGCTCGTAGAACGTCGTCCCGAACTCGACGCTCACGAGCTCCACGCCTCGACGAGGCGCTCGAAGGGGAACCTCAACCCTACGCCACCGCCGCCAGGGTTCCCCTTCGGCCCGAACGTGAATGAACCGCTGCGCTTCCGGGACGAGGAAGTGGAAGACGACGAAGCGCGGAAAGCGGGTCGCGGCTCGAGCCCAGAGGCGGACGGCGCTCGCATCGTCGGCGAGGCGGATCCCCCTGAGACGCACCGGCTCGGGGCGGAGTCGTCGGGCGATCTCGTGCCGCTCGAGTCGGGAGAACTCGTCGCGCCAGCCGAGTACGCCCGGGAGACGCCGAGCGGGCAGGGCGAGGATCTCGACCGTGCGGCGCTCCGACCCCACCTCCTGGAGCGTCGCGTCGAGGCGGAGGACGGGCGCCGGGCGCTCGTCGCTGATCGACGCGAAGCGCGTGAGCGGCGTTACGTCGCGGTGGCCGAGCCCGCGCTCGGCGCTTCGCTCGAGTACGCGCCAACGGGCGCCAGCCGCGAACGAAGCTTCGTCGCGCGCTTGGCGCTCGAGGGTGGCTCGGTAGTTGACGCTGAAGAGCGAGACTCCGAGCGCGACGGCGAGGAATGTCGTCACGGCCGCCGCCTGCGCCGGGTTGCGCGCTGCGCCGAGGAATGCGAGCCGAAGCCCGAAGGACCCCTTGCGCGCCAGGCGCTCGCCGGCGCGAAGCGCGACCGGCACGACCCGAAGGAGGAGGACGCCGGTCGCGAAGAAGGCGAGCGCGGGGACGAAGAGGAGGACCGGGTTGCCACGCTCGCTCGCGGCAATGCGGTCTGGATCCAGCGCGCCGGTGGCGGCCGACTGCCAGACCACGACGGCGAGCGCGGTCGCGGCGGCGAGCTCGAGGGCGCCGATGCGAGAGCGCGACCCGCTCCCCGGCGCGGCGGAGGCGAGGAGCAGGGCGGACGCCGCAAGGGCGACGCCGACGATCGCGACGATCGTCTCGACGGGGAGCGCGGCGGCGGCGAGGCTCGCCGGAAGCCCTCTCGTCTCGGCGACGACCTCGGCGCCGAGCCTCAGGCCGGCGAGGGCGAGAGCGGTCCCGAGCGCGCTCGGTACGACGGCGTCGACGAGACGCGCTCCCCACACCTGGTCCTGCGACGCGCCCAGGGTCGAGAGCTGCTCGTCGAGCAGTTGCGTCTCTCCCCGCCGGGCCGCCGCCGCGAACGCCGCGAACGCGAGCACGAGCGCGGCTCCCTGGCCGGCGACGAGCAGAAGCCGCGCGCGCGCGACCTCGCCGCGGTGTGCGATGTCTTCCAGGAGGGCGACGGGAGCGCGCGCCTCGACGAGGGACTCTGCGCGCTCGGCGCGCGCGACGTGACCGCGCAAGCGCTCCGCGAGCGCCCGAAGCTCCGACGCGTGCACCCGCTCAGGGTCGAGCGGCGCCGTCGTCACAACGGTGCTCGGCGTCACTCGGAGGCGACGCGCGAGCGGTCCTTCGACGGCCCGGACGAGGATCGCGCGACGACCGAGCACGCTCGCGGCGGGTACAGCCCCGGGCCCGAGGGAGCCACTTCCGATCACGCGGGCGCTGACGCCACCGCCGAGCGGGACGAGCTGGCCTCGCCGGAACTGCCCCGCAAGCGCGAGCGCCTCACAGACCGTGCGCGAGCAGCCGCGGGGCCGTCGCTTCGCCGCGACGGTCGCGTGCCCTTCGAGATCGGCTGTGGCGACGACTCGGACTCCGCGCTCGTCGGACGGTGCGATCGGGCGCCAGATCTCGACGTGGCGTGAGGGCTCGGTGACGCTCGCGACGTCGGCATGGATTGCGGCAGCGATCCCTCGGACGCGGTCTTCGCCGGGCGGAAACCGCTGGTAGACAATCTCGAGCGAGCGCTCGGCGGGTGGAAGCTCGCCGAGCCGGACGCCCACGTTTTCCTCCTGGGCGAGCACCGCGGTGAGGCTGCTCCAGCCGATCAAACCGGCGGCGCCGGCGATCGCGAGCGTCATCGTCGCAAGGGTGAGCGGCCGGGCCCGCATCCGGCGAAGTGCGAGCCCCACCGGCGTGACGAACGCGCGCAGTCGTCTCACGCGAAAGTCACGATCGTCATGACCGGCACCGGTGCAACGTAGGACGCGCGCGAGGCGGCATAGTTGCGTCGGGAGGGATCGAGACGAGGCTCTTTGCAGCGACCGGCGACGCCTTCGCCGTCCTCGAGGAAGACGACGGGGCGTGGCGCGTGACCACAACCCTGCCCGGGACCGGGACGCGCTGCCTTGCGGCGGCCGGGGCCGAGGTCGTCTTCGCCGGCGGCCGGGACGGCCTCGCGAGGAGCGACGACGGCGGGAGGAGCTGG
>DASZKB010000033.1:0-2371 GCA_035947475.1 Gaiellaceae bacterium
GAACGGCTGCCGCCACACCATCGCCTCGGGGAGCCCGAGCTCCTCGCCGACCCGGCGCACCTCGTCCTTGAAGAGCATGCGGAGCGGCTCGACGAGCTCGAGGTCCATCTCGGCAGGGAGGCCGCCGACGTTGTGGTGCGACTTGATCGTCGCCGCCGGGCCGTTCCCGCCCCCGCCCGACTCGATCACGTCGGAGTAGAGCGTCCCCTGGACGAGGTAGCGGACGCGACCGAGCCGCCGCGACTCCTCCTCGAAGACGCGGATGAACTCCTCGCCGACGCGGCGGCGCTTCTCCTCGGGGTCCGTGACGCCCGCGAGCCTGGCAAGGAAGCGGTCGCGCGCGTCGACGTGGACGAGCGGGACGTGGAAGTGGCGGCGGAAGGTCTCGACGACCTGGGCCGCCTCCTCCTTGCGCAGGAGGCCGTGGTCGACGAAGACGCACGTGAGCTGGTCGCCGACCGCGCGGTGGACGAGGAGCCCGGCCACCGCTGAGTCGACGCCGCCCGAAAGGGCGCAGAGCACGCGCTCGCGCCCGACCTGCGCGCGGATTCGGCGCGTCTCCTCCTCGATCACGGCCGTCGCCGTCCAGGCGGGCGGCGCGTCCGCGACGCGGTAGAGGAAGTTCTTGAGGATCTCGGTCCCGTGCGGCGTGTGCACGACCTCAGGGTGGAACTGGACGCCGTACAGGCCGCGAGCCGCCTCCTCGAAGGCGGCGATCGGGGCCGCGGGCGACCCGGCGACGACGCGCGCTCCCGCGGGCGGTGCGACGACGGAGTCGCGGTGGCTCATCCAGCACGCCTGCTCGGACGGGAGCTCGGCGAAGAGCTCGCTCGCCGCCTCGGCGCGGAGGTCGGTGCGCCCGAACTCGGAGACGCCCGTGCGCTCGACGCGCCCGCCGAGCTCCTGCGCCATGAGCTGCATCCCGTAGCAGATGCCGAGCACCGGCACGCCGAGCTCGAAGAGCCCCGGCGCGACGCGAGGCGCACCGTCGGCGTACACGGAGGCCGGACCGCCGCTCAGGACGAGCGCGAGCGGGCGGCGGGCGCGCACGTAGTCCGCCGAGACGGTGTGCGGCACGAGCTCCGAGTAGACGCGGCACTCGCGGACGCGGCGAGCGATGAGCTGCGAGTACTGACCGCCGAGGTCGACGACGAGGACGGGGCGGTCTTCGAGAGCGGGCTCGGCGGCTGGGAGCGGGACGACCTCGCCCACGCCCCGCTAGGCCATTCCGATTCTTTGGGCCTGCTGGAGCGCCTTCCCCTCGGTCTTGATCGCGGGCGCGAGGACGACCTCGGCGCGCTGGAAGGCGTGGATGTTTTCGAACCCCGCAGTCGCCATCGACGTCCGGAGCGCCCCCATCAGGTTGAGCGTCCCGTCGTTCTCGCGGGCGGGGCCGACGACGATCTCCTCGAGCGTCGCGACCTGCTCGACCTTGACGCGGGCGCCGCGCGGAAGGGTGGGGTGGAACGTGGCCATCCCCCAGTGGAAGCCGCGCCCCGGCGCCTCGTGGGCGCGCGCGAGCGGCGAGCCGATCATGACCGCGTCGGCGCCGCACGCGATCGCCTTCGCGATGTCGCCGCCCGTCCGCATGCCGCCGTCGGCGATGACGTTCACGTAGCGGCCGGTGTCGAGGAGGTGCTGCGCCTTCGCGGCGGCGACGTCGGCGATCGCCGTCGCCTGCGGGACGCCCACGCCGAGCACGCCGCGCGTCGTGCACGCCGCCCCCGGCCCGACGCCTACGAGCACCGCGGCCGCGCCGGTCCGCATGAGATGGAGGGCGGTCTGGTACGACGCGCAGCCGCCCACGATGACCGGCACGGGAAGGTCGGCAATGAACTGCTTCAGGTTGAGGGCACGGCCGTTCGACGAGACGTGCTCGGCCGAGACGACCGTCCCCTGGATGACGAGGACGTCGAGGCCGGCGTCGAGCGCCTCGCGGTAGTACTCACGGACGCGCTGGGGCGTCAGCGAGCCCGCGGCGAGGACGCCGGCCGCCTTGATCGCCCGGATCCGAGAGCCGATCAGCTCAGGATCGACCGGCCGCGCGTAGATCTCCTGCAGACCGCGCGTCGCCTCGTCCGGCGGAAGGGTCGCGATCCGCTCGAGCTGCTCGTCCGCGTCGGGATAGCGCGTGAAGATGCCCTCGAGGTTGAGGACCGCGAGTCCGCCGAGGCGCCCGATCTCGATCGCGGTCTTGGGCGACACGACCCCGTCCATGGCGGAGGCGAGGAGCGGGAGCTCGAGGAGGTGGTCGCCGAGCTTCCAGCCGATGTCGACATCGTCCGGATCCCGCGTCCTGCGGCTCGGAACGATCGCGACGTCGTCGAAGCCGTACGCCGGCCTCGCCTTCTTTCCGAGGCCGATCTCGACT
>DASZKB010000034.1:0-3743 GCA_035947475.1 Gaiellaceae bacterium
CATCGCGTTCGATGAGAACGCGGCCGTCCTCGTCGACCCGCAGGGAAACCCGCGCGGCACCCGGATCTTCGGTCCGGTCGCGCGCGAGTTGAGGGAGAAGAACTTCATGAAGATCGTGAGCCTCGCTCCGGAGGTGTTGTAGGTGGCGGCCACCATGACCATTCACAAGGGCGACCTCGTGCAGGTGATCTCGGGCAAGGACCGCGGCAAGCAAGGCCGCGTGCTCGAGGCGCTGCCGCGGGAGCGGCGCGTCATCGTCGAGAACCTGAACATGGTCAAGCGCCACCGTCGGCCGCGCCCGATGAAGGACGCGAGCCGTATGGGCCAGACCCAGATCCAGCCTGGCGGCATCGTCGACATCGCCGCGCCGCTCGACGTCTCGAACGTGATGGTCGTGTGTCCGGTCTGCAACCGGGCGACCCGCATCGGCCACGAGTTCCGAGAGCAGAAGGGCCGCCAGGTAAAGGTCCGGGTCTGCAAGCGAGCCGACTGCAGAGAGGTGCTGGACCGCTAGTGGCTACGAAGACGAAAGAGAAGGCGCAGGCGGCGCGCAACGGCTACCGGCCGCGCCTCAAGCACCGCTTCGAGGAGGAGGTGCGCGCGCGCCTGAAGGACGAGCTCGGCTACAGCTCGGTCATGGAGGTCCCGCGCATCGAGAAGATCACGCTCAACATGGGCGTCGGCGAGGCGAAGACGAACGCGCGCGCGCTCGACTCGAGCCTCGACGAGCTCTCCGCGATCGCGGGCCAGCGCGCTCAGATCCGCCGCGCGACGAAGTCGATCGCCGGGTTCAAGCTGCGCGCCGGGATGCCGGTCGGCGCCAAGGTGACGCTTCGTGGCGACCGGATGTACGAGTTTCTCGACCGCCTCGTCTCGATCGCGCTCCCGCGGATCCGCGACTTCCGCGGGCTCGCTCCGTCCAGCTTCGACGGACGCGGAAACTACTCACTCGGGATCCGCGAGCAGATCATCTTCCCGGAGATCGACTACGACGACATCGAGGCCGTGCGGGGGCTCGACGTCACCATCACGACCACGGCGAAGACGGACGACGAGGCGCTCGCGCTCCTGCGCGGCCTCGGACTTCCCTTCAGAGACTCGTAGGAGGCAATTCTTGGCGAAGAAGGCGTTGATCGCGAAGGCCGCACGGCCGCAGAAGTTCAAGACCCGCCGGTACAGCCGCTGCAACCGGTGCGGCCGGCCGCGCGCCGTGTACCGCAAGTTCGGCCTCTGCCGGATCTGCCTCCGCGAGCTCGCCCACGAGGGCGCGATCCCCGGGATGACGAAGTCGAGCTGGTAGCGACGAACGATGCTCACGGACCCCGTCGCAGACATGCTCGCCCGGATCCGCAACGCCAACAAGGCGCTGCACGAGACGACGACGCTCCCGGCCTCCAAGCTCAAGGTCGAGATCGCGCGCCTTCTCAAGGAGGAGGGCTACATCAGGGATTTCCGCATCGAGTCCGGCGACTCGTTCGACACGCTCGTCATCGAGCTGAAGTACGGGCGGAACCGCGAGCGGGTGATCACCGACCTGAAGCGCGTCTCGAAGCCCGGGCGGCGCGTCTACGCGGACAAGAACCACCTCCCGCGCGTGCTCGGGGGCCTCGGTACGACCATCATCTCGACGTCGAGCGGGGTCGTCACCGGGCGGCGCGCCGAGGAGCTCGGCATCGGCGGAGAAGTCATTTGCTACGTGTGGTGACGGTGAGGACGGGATGAGCCGAATCGGGAAGAAGCCAATCGAGGTGCCGGCGAGCGTCAGCGTCTCGATCTCCCCTGGCCGCGTGATGGTGAACGGGCCGCTCGGCGAGCTCTCGCAGGAGATTCCGCAGCGGATCTCCGTCGAGCAGCAAGACGGCGAGCTCGTCGTCGCGCGCCCGACCGACCGCGGCGAGGACCGCGCGCTGCACGGGCTCGCGCGCACGCTGGTCGCGAACATGGTGGAGGGCGTCACGAAGGGATTCGAGAAGCGTCTCGAGATCCACGGCGTCGGCTACCGCGCGGCGCTGCGGGGGAACGGCCTCGAGCTGAACGTCGGCTACTCGCATCCGGTCGCGTTCGAGGCGCCGGACGGGATCACCTTCGAGGTCCCGGCGCCGAACCGGGTCGTCGTCAAGGGCATCGACAAGCAGCGGGTCGGACAGATCGCGGCCGACATCCGCCGCGTGCGCCCCCCGGAGCCGTACAAGGGCAAGGGCATCCGGTACGAGGGCGAGTACGTACGCCGCAAGGTCGGCAAGCGGGCGTAACGCCGTGGCCACGCTCACGACACGCGAAGCGCGCCAGCGCCGCCACCGGCGCGTCCGCCGCCGCATCTTCGGCACGGCGGAGCGACCGCGGCTCGTCGTCTTCCGGTCGAACCGCGGCATCGAGGCACAGCTCGTCGACGACGTCGAGGGCCGGACCCTCGCCGCGGCGAGCTGGCTCGACCTCCCGAAGTCCTTCAAGGGAACGAAGTCCGACCAGGCTGCCGAGGTTGGCAAGCGCGTCGCCGCGAGCGCGAAGAAGGCGGGGATCGAGACGGTCGTCTTCGACCGCGCGGGCTACCTGTTCCACGGGCGCGTCAAGGCGCTCGCGGACGGCGCTCGGGAAGGGGGACTGAAGTTTTGATGGCGATCGACGTCGCCGAGCAGCGCGAGCTCAAGGAGCGCGTGGTCGAGATCAACCGTGTCGCGAAGGTCGTGAAGGGCGGCCGGCGCTTCTCTTTCACGGCGCTCGTCGTGATCGGCGACGAGGTCGATCGCGTCGGCGTCGGCTACGGCAAGGCGCGCGAGGTGCCGCTGGCGATCTCGAAGGCGGTCGACGACGCGAAGAAGAACCTCTTCGCCGTGCCGCGGAAGGGGACCACCATCACCCACGAGGTGATCGGCCGCCACGGCGCGGCTCGCGTTCTCCTGCGCCCCGCGAGCGAGGGAACCGGCGTGATCGCCGGCGGCGGCGTGCGGGCGGTGCTGGAGCTCGCCGGGATACGCGACATCCTCGCGAAGAGCCTCGGCAACCCGAACCCGATCAACCTCCTGAAGGCGACCGTGATAGCGCTCCAGACGCTGAAGCGCCCGGAGGAGGTCGCCGAGACGCGCGGCAAGCGCGTCTCGGAGGTCGTTCCCGTCCGGGCGCACACGGCGCGGGAGCCCGAGCCGTCCGCGCCGGAGGAGCCGGCCGTCGCGGCCGAGGTCTCCGAGGCGCCTACCTTGGAAGTTGACGCCGAGGCTCCGCCCGCGCCCGAAGCGGCGCCCGAGCCGGGGCCCACGGTCGAGGCGGAGCCGGAGGCGGTCGAGTCGGAGCCCGAGGCGCGGCCCGAGACCGAGGATGAAGCCTCGAGCGAGGCCGCGCCCGCCCCGGAAGAGGAGGAGCGTGGCGAAGCTTAGGATCACCCAGGTCCGAAGCCAGATCGGCGAGACGCAGCGCCATCGCGGCACGCTGCGCGCGCTCGGGCTCGGCAAGATCGGCCGCACCGTCGAGCGCGAGGACTCGGCGGAGACGCTCGGTATGCTCCGAAAGGTCCGTCACCTCGTCCGGATCGACGAGTCCTAGAAAGCGCGCATGGCCGAAGAGCTGAACCTCTCCAACCTCAAGCCTGCCCAGCCGCGCCGCGCGAAGAAGCGCATCGGCCGCGGCCTCGGCTCGGGCAAGGGCCGCTTTTCGGGCCGCGGCGTCAAGGGCGCGAAGGCGCGTTCCGGCTCGCACAAGATGCGGGCGGGCTACGAGGGCGGACAGAACCCGATCTACATGCGTCTCGG
>DASZKB010000035.1:0-3740 GCA_035947475.1 Gaiellaceae bacterium
AGCTCTTCTTCCGTTCTTACACCGAGAAGGTCTGGGGCGTCGCGACGTCGGAGATCCGAGCGGAGTGGGCTGCCCAGCGGATCAAGGGGCTCTCGTTCGCGAGCGCCGTCAAAGCCGCCTTCTTCGGGAACCGCGGCAACAAGGTCAAGAGCTTGATCGGCGAGTTCCACTACCCGCGGTTCGGGCCAGGCCAGATGTGGGAGACGATGGCCGCGGAGGTCCGCGAGCTCGGCGGCGAGGTGCGGCTCGAGACACCCGTCGAGCGGCTCACGATCGCGGACGGACGGGTACAGGCGATCGAGGCGGCCGGCGAGACGCACGAGCCCGGGCACGTGATCTCCTCGCTTCCGCTCCGCACGGTCGTCGGGCTCGCACGCCCGGCGCCGCCCGGGGAGGTCGTCCACGCCGCGCGCGGGCTTCGCTACCGCGACTTCCTCACCGTCGCCCTCGTGCTGGACGGCGAGGATCTCTTCCCCGACAACTGGATCTACATCCACGACCCGAACGTGAAGGTCGGCCGCATCCAGAACTACCGCTCGTGGAGCCCGTGGATGGTCCCGGACGCGTCCAAGGCGTGCGTCGGGCTCGAGTACTTCTGCTTCGCCGGCGACGAGCTCTGGTCGATGAGCGACGACGATCTGGTCGATCTCGCCGCGCGCGAGCTCGAGCAGCTCGGGTTGGCGTCGCGCGAGAAGGTCGAGCGCGGCTACGCCGTCCGCGTGCCGAAGGCGTACCCGATGTACGACGTCGACTACGAGAAGCGCGTGGCGGAGATCCGCCGCTGGCTCGACGGGATCGGGAACCTCCAGCAGGTCGGGCGGAACGGCCTTCACCGGTACAACAACTCGGACCACTCGATGCTCTGCGCGATCCGCGCCGTCGACAACCTCGTCCACGGGACAAGCCACGACATCTGGGCGGTCAACGCGGAGAGCGTCTACCACGAGGAGCAAACGGACGACGAGCACCCGTACCGGCAGGCGCCCGACACCCCGGCGATGAAGCAGCCGCTCGCCGGCGAGGGCTCCTACTAGGCTTCGGCCTGCTTCTCCCAGTAGCGCCTGAGGCCCGCGTGCGACTGCCAGAGCGGCAACGCGCCTCGGTACGACTCGGCGAGCTCGGGGTCGCCGACGCTTTCGACTAGCTCCCGCTCGGCCGCGGCGACGAACTCCTCTTCGCTCGCCCCGTCGCGCACGCGTTCCGACCAGACGCGGAGGCGCGCCCGCATCTCGGCTATGTGGGCGCCGGCGTCGGTGACCACGCCGAAGTGCGGCAGGCACAGGCGCTCGGGGCGCCGCGCCTCGATCGCGTCGAGCGTCCTTTCCCAAGCCTCGAGATCCACGTCCGGCGGCGGTGCGACCGGGGCGAGGTACGTTGCGGGCGAGATTCGGACGCCCGTCGCGTCGCCCGAGTAGCACGCGCCGTCCGGCGCCAGGTACGAGACGTGGTGCGACGCGTGCCCGGGCGTCGGAAAGGCGCCGAGGTCGAGGACGCGCTCGCCGACCACGCGCACGTTCGGCTCCGGAACGGGCGCGAGCTCGCCCCAGAGCCGATCGAAGTCGTCCCCGTAGAGCCGGCGCGCGCTTCGCTCGAGGCGGCTCGGATCGACCAGGTGCGGCGCGCCGACCTCGCTGACGTGCACGGTCAGCGCCGGGTTCATCCGGACGAGGACGCCGGCCGCGCCGCCGTGGTCGAGATGGATGTGTGTGAGGAGGAGGTGGCGGAGGTCGCCGACGGTGAGGCCGCGTCGTGTGAGGCCCGCCTCGAGCGCGTCGACGCACGTCGAGGGGCCGCAGTCGACGATCGCCGGCTCGTCTCCGGCGAGGAGGTACGAGGCGATCACGCGCGGCCGACCGAGGTGGTGGAGATCGATCAGCTCGTCCACGAGCGTGAAGAGCCGAGGAGGCCTCCGAGGAGCGCGCCCGCGGCGAGGAGCTGCATCCAGGCCGGGACCCAGTGATGGTCGTGCCCCCCGCCCCATCGGTGGCTCGGGAAGAGCTTGCGGCCGCGCGGCCGGGGGAGCCGGACGCCGTGCTCGAGGTCGGGGAGCGACGAGGCGAGCGCGCCGAGCGTGCGCCGGTCGAGAGGCCCGAACGCGCGCGCGAGCAGCATGAGACCCGCGGCCCCGCTCGCGATCTCGAAGCGGCGCGAAGCGATGTCCTCGTGCGGGAGGACGTCACCGAGGAGGTGCAGGGCTGGGCCGATCGCGACGGCGCGGAGGCGCGAGTCTGCGAGCGCCCCGGCGGCGGCGCCCGACGCCACGTGAAACATGACGATCACCGGCGGAATAGTCTTGTCGATCCGAGCGTGCGATGGACGTCGTAGCCCGCCTTCGCGACCTGGTGACCGACCCGGCGGCCGTGAGCGACGACGACGACGTCCGGGAGGCGCACGGCCGCGACATCAGCCCGCACCCCCCTCGCTCGCCCGAGGTCGTCGTCTTTCCGTCGGCGACGGCGGAGATCCAGGCAGTTCTCCGGTTCGCGGGCGAGCACCGCCTCGCCGTCGTCCCGTTCGGCCTCGGGACGAGCGTCGAAGGGCAGGTGATCCCCGTCGAAGGCGGGATCTCGCTCGATCTCTCGCGGATGCGCGAGATCCTCGACGTGCGCCCGGACGACTTCCTCGCGCGCGTGCAGGCGGGCGTGACGCGTGTGCAGCTGAACGAGCGGCTCGCGCACGAGGGAGTTTTCTTCCCCGTCGACCCCGGCGTCGACGCGTCGATCGGCGGGATGGTCGGAACGAATGCGAGCGGGACGAACGCGGTTCGCTACGGCGTCATGCGCGACAACGTGCTGGGCGTCGAGGCCGTGCTCGCGGACGGAACCATCCTGCGGACGGGCGGCATGGCGGTGAAGTCGTCGGCCGGCTACGACCTGACGCGCCTCTTCGTCGGCTCCGAAGGGACGCTCGGCGTCATCTCGGAGGTGACGCTTCGGATCCATCGTCTCCCGCAGTTCGTCATGGCGGCGCGAGCGGTCTTCCCCGATCTTCACGCGGCCGCGCACGCGGCCACGCGGCTGATCCAGTCCGGGATGGCGATCGCGCGCGTCGAGCTCCTCGACGAGGTGACGATCGCGGCCGTGAACGCGTACTCCGGGACCGCTTATCCGGCCCGTCCGACCCTGTTCCTCGAGTTCAGCGGCAGCGAGGTGTCCGTCCGCCACGACGTCGCGACGGCCGAGAGGATCGCCGCGGCCGCCGGCGCCGGCCCCCTCGAGGCGGAAGAGGACGAGGAGGCCCGGGCGCGGCTCTGGGACGCCCGCCATCACGCGGCGCTCGCGATCATGGCGACCGCGCCGGCGAAAAAGCTCATGAGCACAGACGTCTGCGTCCCTGTATCGGCCCTCGCCGACGCCGTCGCCGAGGCGCGCCGGGTCGTCGAGGCCGAGGGCGTCACGTGCGCGATCCTCGGGCACGTGGGTGACGGTAACTACCACACCGTCTTCATGGTCGACCCGGACGACGAGGCGGAGGTCGCCCGCGCGGCGCGGATCAACGCCGAGATCGTCCGTTTCGCCCTTTCCCGCCACGGGACGTGCACCGGCGAGCACGGGATCGGCCTCGGCAAGCGCGCGTACCTTCGCGAGGAGCGCGGCGCGGCGGTCGACGCCATGCAGGCGATAAAACGCGCCCTCGACCCCAACGGGATCCTGAACCCCGGCAAGGTGCTCGGCTAGGCGACCGGCGCGGTGGCCGACGGCGTGACCGTGCTCGTCGACGCCCGGAACGTGCTCCGCTCG
>DASZKB010000036.1:0-3304 GCA_035947475.1 Gaiellaceae bacterium
ATCGCACCGACCGTCAGCGCTCCGGTCGCTGCCCCCGGTGCGATGGCCGACACGGCGGCCGGCGGCGCCGAGCGAGAGGTTGATCGCCTCGATCCCGTAGACGTCCTTCACCTGGACGACCCAGTCGATCGCGGCCGTGACCCCGGCCATCGTCCCGCCGCCGTTCGCGTCGAGGACCTTGGCCCCGACGAGCCCGGCCGCCGGTGCGACGCCCTCGTGGAGGTCGTCGGCGCGCGCGTCGCCGTCGCCCGCGATCGTCGCGGCGACGTGCGTCCCGTGGCCCTCGTCGTCGTAGGGGTCCGTGCGGCCGTTCACGAAGTCCTTGAAAGCGAGCACCTTCCCTTCGTCCAGGTCCTGGTGGCCCGCGTCGATGCCCGTGTCGATGACGGCGGCGACCAGGTCGGCCGGCGAGTACGTCGCCGCGTTCCCGTCGGCGTCCCCGTCGAGGCCGGGCGCGTCGGCGCGCGCCTTCGTGACGCCGAACGACGCCTGGGCGCCGTCGTTCAGCGCGCGCACGCGCGAGTTCTCCTCGACGCTGACGACCTCTCCACGGCGCGCGAGCGCGTTTACCTGCCCCTTGGTGAGAGCCGCGGTGAACCCGTCGACCACCCTGAACCGGTGCGACACGGAGAACGCGCCGACCGCCCGCTCGAGACCCGTCACCCGCGTCTCGGTCGCAGGCGCGTCGAGGGTGACGATGACGCTCGCCCGCTCGCCTCCTCCCAGCGTCGCGAGCCGTGCCTCGAGATCGTCGAAGACCTTGTTGCCGTTGCGGTCGGCCTTGACCTTCGGCTTGGCTTCCGCGACGGCGGCCGGCTTTCCTCCCGCGGCGGCGCCGTTGGCGACGGCGAGCAGCGCGGCGAGCATGGACGCGGCGAGCGCAGTGAGCAGGCTCCGGCGAGCCGGACGGGCGTGCTGCATGTGTAAGACCCCCTTGTGATTTCGACGTCCGCCGCGTTCCTCGGCGCGGCGGGTCAGGTGAACCACAGGGTAGCCGGGGTCCTCCGAGCGACTACAGACAGAACATCACATCGCGGCAAACCGACAGCCGATCCCGCCCGTAGAACATCCACATGGACAGCGTCCACCGCTTCGCGCGAAACCTCCGCAAGCACCGCCAATCGGCGGGCCTCTCGCAGGAGCGCCTCGCCTTCAAGTGCCGGCTTCACCGGACCGAGATCTCCCTCCTCGAGCGGGGCGTCCGGGAGCCGCGCCTCTCGACGATCATCCGGCTGTCGCGAGGGCTCGGCATCCCGGCCGCCGACCTCCTCGACGGCGTCCGGTAGAGCGACGGCCGTCTAGGCGACCGGCGCCAGCTCCTCCAGGAGCGGCTCGGTGTCGAGCGGGTCGAAGCCGATCCTGCGCGCCACCTCCTCGCTCGAGGGCTTGGTCCCCTCTGCGAAGAGGTCGCGGAGGTATCCGCCCGTCTCCCCACGCCTCCACCAGTCCGATCCGACCTGGTCGCGGAGGTACCTCCGGAGCTGCGCGGCCCGGATCCAGGCCCGCAGGTAGTCGGCCGAATAGAACCCGTCGTCCATGTCGGCGAGGTAGCCGTCCGGGCGGTAGCGGAAGCCGATCGCCTCACGGAGGTTCTCCGCGTAGGTCGAGGCGTACGCCGGCGCGCGGTCGAAGTCCGACCAGAGCGCGAGCTCGTACCGGAGCTTCGCCGCGTAGCGCCGGAAGAGGAGCGCCTCCAGGAAGCGGGTGGCGTCGCTTCTGTCGCGCGCCTCGCCTTCGTCGAGGCCGAAGTGCTCGGCGTGCCAGCCGGGCTCACGCGTCACCGACTCGACGAGGAACGAGTAGATCTCCGTCAGCGCGTGGTCGCGCGCGAGCCGGCGGAAGGCGTAGGGAAGCTCGGGGTCGCAGCCCGCGAAGTGGAGCGCGTGGCCCGCCTCGTGGAGGAACGCCTGGTAGTCGTGGAGGCCGCCCTGCGCGCGCGTGATGAGGTGCACGACCTCCGGCGGGTCCGAGGCGATGACGCACGCGCGCGGGTTCTTCTGCGGGCGGTCGTCGAGGTCGAGCCGAATGCGCGCGTCGGAGCCGAGGTCGAACCCGAGCCGCGCCAGGGTCGCGAGGCATACGGGGACGGCGCGCTCCTTCGTGTACGTCTCGGCGAGGGGCGAGAGGCGGCGCACGTAGGCGACGTGGTACGAGGCGGGCTCGGGCTCTTGCACGCCCCCGAGGATGCGGTCGAGCCAGCGCTCGCGGAGGGCGGCGAACGCCTCGTCGTGACGCTCGACGCCCGCGGCGAGCACGGACGCGAGCTCCCGCAGGTCGATCCCCTTGAGGTCGGCGCTCCGCTTCACGGGGTCCGGCTCTCCGGACAGGTCTGCGTCGAGCGCCTCCGCCTTGCGGATGAGCTCGAGCCGCGCGTCGTTGAAGGTCGCGGAGGCGTCGCCGGCAAGGTCGCCGAGGCGCTCGCGGTCGGCGTAGGACTCGAGCACCGCGAGCCGCGCCTGCGCCGTCCGCAAGGAGAGATTCTCGCCGGCGAACTCGATCCGGTAAGCGAGGATCTCGTTCTCGAGACGGTCGTAGTCCTCGGCGAGCGCGAGCGAGATGATGCCGCCCGCGCAGGCCTCCCGGAGGCGGAAGACGCGCTCGCGCTCGGCCCCTGTCGCCGCCTCCTCGGCCGCGCTCAGCGACTCGTGCTGCTCGCGCGTGAAGAGGTGCGCATGCCGCGCGACGATCTCGGCCTGCTCGCTCGTCTCCTTCTCGCCGACGCGGACCGCGCGCGCCTCCTCGGAGCGCTCGAAGAGGTAGGTCCTGAGTTCCTGTTCGAACTCGTCTGCGGAGAGCATTCCCCTCAGATACCCAATCGCTCGAGGAGTGCTTCGTCGCGGCGCCACTTCGGCCGGAGCTTGACGTGGAGGTCGAGAAAAACGCGGCCGCCGAGCAGTCGCTCGATCTCGGGCCGCGCCTCGGTGCCGATGGCCTTGATCACGCGGCCGCTCTTACCCACGACGATCGCCTTCTGAGAGTGCGTCTCGACGTAGAGGTTGGCGCGGATCAACCCGTCCTCGATCTCCTCGACCTCGACGCTGATCGCGTGCGGCACCTCCTCGCGCGTCAGGGCGAGAGCCTTCTCACGGACGAGCTCCGCGACCCGCACCTCGAGCGGAAGGTCGGTCGTCTCTCCCTCCGGGAAGTAGGCCGGTCCCTCGGGAAGGATCCCGACGAGCTCGTCTCTGAGCGGGGCGATCCCGTCGCCCGTCCTCGCGCTCACCGGGTGCAGCGAGTGGAAGTCGCCGAGCGCGGCCGCCTCGGCGATCTGGCCGGCGATCTCGGGCGGCTTCAGGCGGTCGAC
>DASZKB010000037.1:0-2523 GCA_035947475.1 Gaiellaceae bacterium
GGAGGGATGCGGCAGCGCGTCATGATCGCGATCGCCCTCGCATGCAACCCGAAGCTTCTGATCGCCGACGAGCCGACGACGGCGCTCGACGTCACGATCCAAGCGCAGATCCTCGATCTCCTCGACGAGCTGCGACGGGAGCACCGGATGGGGATGATCATCATCACGCACGACATGGGCGTAGTCGCCGAGACCGCGGACAAGATCGCGGTCATGTACGCCGGCCAGATCGTCGAGCACGCCCGGACCGTCGACCTCTTCGAGAGCCCGGAGCACCCGTACACAGCCGCGCTCCTCGCCGCGCTTCCGGCGCTCGAGGGGGCGGGAATTCGCGAGGGCCGCCTGACCTCCATCCCCGGCCGGCCGCCCGACCTCATCGACCCGCCAGTCGGGTGTCGGTTCGCGCCCCGCTGCCCCTACAGAGAGGACGACGATTCCTGCGAGCGCGAGGCTCAAGAGCTTCGCGCGATCCGGCCGGGCCACTGGGTCCGCTCGGCGCATCCGGCGAGCGAGCGCGGGCGCGTTCTCGAGCGAGTTCCGACGTGAGCACGAACGGAGCGATCCTCACCGTCACCGACCTGCACAAGCACTTTCCCGTGCGCCGGGGCGTCCTGGTCGAGCGGACGGTCGACGAGGTGCGCGCCGTCGACGGCGTCGGCTTCGAGATCGCGGAGGGGGAGACGCTGGGGCTCGTCGGTGAGTCGGGCTCCGGGAAGACGACGACGGGCTACTGCGTCGTCCAGCTCCTCAAGCCGACGTCGGGCTCGATTCGCTTCCTGGGAACGGAGCTGACGCAGCTCGGGCGCGAGGAGCTCCGCCGCATCCGGCGGGAGATGCAGATCGTCTTCCAGGACCCGTACTCGTCGCTCAATCCGCGCATGACCGTCGGGACGATCGTGGCCGAGCCGCTCGAGGTGCACGGCGTCGGCACACGCCGGACTCGGCGCGAGATCGTGCGCGAGCTGCTTCACACCGTCGGCTTCAACCCGAACTTCACGAACCGCTACCCGCACGAGTTCTCGGGCGGCCAGCGCCAACGGGTCGGGATCGCCCGCGCGCTGGCGCTCAACCCGAAGCTGATCGTCTGCGACGAGCCCGTCTCCGCGCTCGACGTCTCGATCCAAGCGCAGATCCTGAATCTCCTGAAGGACCTGCAGCGCGACTTCGCGCTCAGCTACCTCTTCATCTCGCACGACCTGGCGGTCGTCCGGGCGATGAGCGACCGCATCGCGGTCATGAAGAGCGGGAAGATCGTCGAGTACGGCGCGGCCGAGGCCGTCTACGGCAATCCGAAGAACGCGTACACGAAGGCGCTCCTCGCGGCCGTCCCGGTCCCGGATCCCCGTCGCCAGCGCGAACGGAAAGCCGAACGCGCTCGCCTCAAGCTGGCCGAGGCCGCCGAGGCGCTCTAACTCGACACCCGAGCACTCGTCAAAGAGAGCATGAGCCCGACACGCGGGTCCCACGCCGTCGTCTGCGACCGCGCCCGAGAAGCCTCCTCCCTCAGGATCGACGGCGAGCTGTCGGAAGTCGAGACGGCCATGCTCGAGCGACACCTCGGCATCTGCGGGGCGTGCGCGGATTTCGACGCGGGGGTGCGGACGACGACGGCGACGATCCGGTCGGCCGCGGTCGAGAGGCCCTCCCGGACGTTCACGGTGCCACGCCGGGAGCGGGCTCGGCTTTCCGCCGGCCGGCGGCTCGCTCTAGTCGCCGCCGCGGTCGTCGCGGCCACCATCGCCGGGACGCTCGTGGAGGAGCCGCGACCTCCCGCTCCACCGGCGCCGCCCGACATCGCCCTTACTCCCTACAGGAGCGACGAGGGCCAGCGCCAAGATCGCAGGGGTGACCTCGAGGAATCGCCCGTCGCGCCCCGGCCGCGCGTCGACCGCGTCTAGGCGTCGCGCGCCCGCATCGGCGGCGCGGACGCGTAAGCTACGCACAGGGATTCCGGTCCTGCTCGACGCCTGATGTCCGAACACTTGGCCGACTCGAACAAGCTCATCGTCGTTGTCGGGACCTCCCATCGCCGAGCCGATCTCGCCCTGCGCGAGCGCCTGCACGTCGCCCCGGAAACGGCCGGCGCGTTCGCCCGCGAACTTGCGGACGCGGGGTGTGAGGCGGTCGTCCTCTCTACGTGCAATCGAACCGAGATCTACCTCTCGGGCGCGGGCGACGGCCATGCCGTGAGCCGGGCGCTGGCGGCGCTCGCAGAGCGTGCCGGCGTCGCGGACGGCGAGCTGCCGCTCTACGAGTACGACGACGACGCGGCCGCGCTCCATCTCTTCCGGGTTGCCGCCGGCCTCGACTCGGTCGTCCTCGGCGAAACGCAGATTCTCGGACAGATCCGCGACGCACATGCGGCGGCGCGCGCGGCCGGCTCGACCGGCCCGGTCCTGAACCGCCTCTTTTCGCAGGCGCTGCACGCCGGGCGCAAGGTCCGGTCCCAGACCGGCCTCTCGGAGCTCGCCTCGTCGGTCCCTGCCGCCGCGGCGGAGCTTTCCGCCCGCGTGCTCGGCGACT
>DASZKB010000038.1:0-9751 GCA_035947475.1 Gaiellaceae bacterium
GGCCGTCGAAGTACGCGGGCGTCCGGTCGATCAGGCTCGTCGCGTCCGCGACGGCGCGCTCGAGCGGCCCGTCGACGGTGGGCCGGAAGGGGTAGGGCCGGAAGGCGGGCTCGCCGTCGAGGAGGAGAATCGCGCGCATGAGGGCAGGTCGCTTGGCATCAAAGCAGACGCGCCCGGGCCGGTCGCCTTCGCGCTCGCGCGCGGGGAGCTGCCGCTTTCGGGGGATGCGCGTCCGCGAGCGCCGCCGGACACTGTGGGAGGCGTGAAGTACCTGCGGCACAGGCTCCTCGTACTGGGCGTCGCCTGCTCGGCGGCGCTCGCCGGCAGCGCCGGCGTCGCGCTCGCGACCGGCCAGGTTCCGGCGATCGTCGGCGACGACGGGACCGTCGAGGCGTGCTACCAGAAGCAGAGCGGCGAGCTCCGCGCGGCGGCCGACGCCGGCGACTGCCGTCCCAGTGAGCGCCCGCTCGAGTGGAACGTGCAGGGCCCGGCCGGCCCACCCGGCGAGCCGGGGCTGCAGGGCGAACGAGGGCCGCAGGGTGAGCGCGGCCCGGCCGGCGCGCCGGGGACGGCGCTCGCGTACGCGTACGTGAGAAGCCTCGCGCTTCAGCCGGCGAAGACGAAGAACGTCGCAGGCATGGTTCGCGCCGCCGGCGCGCTCTACTGCTTCAACCTCGAGTTCGACCCGCAAAACGTCGTGGTGCAGGGCGAGGGCGTCTTCAGCGCGACGAACGCCGCCGTTCCCTCGGCCATCATCCCGGCGCCTTCGTCCGGCAACTGGGCGTGCCCGGAGGGCTACCGGAGCGCGGCGGTCCACTCGCCGATGGACCGCAGCTTCTACGTCCTCTTCAACTAGGTCCGGGCTCGCTCCACCGGGACGGGTTCCGCACCGTCCGAAACGTGATCGAGTAGCGCAGGCTCTTCGTCGCCGGGATCGAGTGCTGCCACGCCGAGCGGGCGGGGCCGTCGAGGACGTACGCCGAGCGGGGAGCGAGCTCGAGGTCGAAGACGCGCCGGACGTCGCCGGCTCGCCGCTGGAACCGCATCCGGCACACGGAGCCGAGCGAGACGCCGACCACGGCCCGCCCGAACATCGGCGCGTCTCGGTGCCAGCCGATCCCGGCCCCGGCCGGGTAGCGCGAGACGAGCGTCTGCGCGAGCTCCTCCGGCTCGGCGCCCGCGAGAGCGGCGCAGCGGTCGCGCAGCCAAACGACGCCCTCCGGCAGCGGATCCGCCGGGACGAGCTGCCAGGACTCGTACCCGTAGTCGTAGCCGTAGTGGCGCACCGTGCGCCGGGCGGTCTGGCCGCGCATCGTGACCTCGCGAAAGTCGATCTCCTCCATGAGCGCGAGAAGGCCGCGCTCCTCTTCCTCCGTCACGAACCCGGGCTCGTACTCGAGCCCCTCCGGACGCTCGACGACGGGCTTGGCGCGCGCCACGTCTCGGCGGCGCGCTAGGCGGTCTCGGGCGCCTCGATCGGGCCCTCGGCGAGCAGTTTCGTGAAGGCGGCGTACTGCCCGGCCTTGCCGACGGTGACGAGCGTATCGCCCTGCTGGACGACGTCGGAGGGCTGGGCGCCGGTGACGGGCTCGGGCTCGCGCAGGATCGCGACGATCGTGATCCCCGTGCGCGCACGGAAGGCGCACTCGGCGAGCGTCCGTCCGATCGCAGGGCTCGTGTCCGGCACGGGGACCCACTCGACGAGGAGCTCGCCGAGCGCCATCTCGAGGTCCTCGACGATCTTCGGGCGCTCGTAGGCGCCGCCGATCACGGCGCCGAGCTGGCGCGCTTCGTCGTCGTCGAGGCGGATGACGGCGCGCGGCTCGTCGTCCTGCTGGTGCCGGAAGTAGTAGATCTCGCGCCGGCCGTCGTTGTGGAGGATGATCGCGAGCCGGCCGCCGTCGTCCATCCGGAAGCCGTACTTGACGCCGACACCGGGCAGACGGGTTTCGCGCAACTCGACGGGCATCGGATTCAGCTCGCTTCCGTCAGTCTAGGCGCTGGAAAGAGGCGCCTGCCAAGTCGCTTCGACTCCTTCATGAGGACGACCCCGATCGTCGCGGTCGCGAGAACGTACAGCCCGGCGAACGCGGTGAGATCCGCACGCGTCCCGGCGGAGATCGTCGGGTTCTCGGCGGCGAGCTGCGCCAGGATGATGGTGAACTCGCCGTGGGCGACGAGCGCGACGCCCGCGTTGAAGCTCTGCCGCCTGGTGAAACCGCCGACCACGCCGGTCACGTAGCCGGCGCCCACCTTGCCGACGAGCGTAACCGCGACCGCGAGGGCGAGCAGCCAGCCGACGTCCCCGAGGGCGCCGACGTCGATCGAGAGGCCGAAGACGAAGAAGAAGAGGGCGGCGAAGAGGTCGCGAAAGCTGAAGAAGCGGTCTTCGATCTCCCCGCGCACCGAGGTGTCGGCGAGGACGACCCCGGCCATGAGCGCGCCGATCGCCTCGGAGAGGCCGAGTCTTTGAGCCAGGGCGGCCATGCCGATGAGGAGCGCAAAGACGGCGAGGAGGAAGAACTCGCGCGGAAGGCGTTCGAGCAGGCGGTCCAGCGGCCGCGCGAGCCAGCGGGACGCCGCGAGCGAGAGCGTGATGAAGGCGAGCGCCTTCCCGACCAGCGCGACCGTGGAGTCGACCGTGCCGCCGCCTCCCGCCGCGACGGCGAGGATGAAGGCGACCACGAGGTCTTCGACGAGGAGGATCGCGAGGACGAGGTCCGTCTCGTCGTCGGCGAGGCGGCGGAAGTCGATCAGGCCCTTGACCGCGACCGCGCTCGACGTCACGTAGATCGCCCCGGCGAGGATGAACGCGGCGAAGCTGAACCCGAACGCGGCGACGCCGACGAGGAGGCCCAGGCCGGCGTTCAACCCGAGGTCGACCACGCCGCCGAGCCCGATGTGCCGGCCCGACCGGGCCAGGCGGTCGAGGCTGAACTCGAGCCCGAGGAAGAAGAGCAGGAAGACGACGCCGATCTCGGCGACGAACTCCGTCACCTCGGACGGTTGGATCAGGGTCGTGATGCGCGGCTCGTTCGGCCCTAGGAGAAGGCCCGCGAGGATGTACGCGGGGATGGCCGAGAGCCCGAAGCGGCTCGCCACGAGTCCGAGGAGCGCGAGAAGCGCGACGGTGACTGCGAGCTGAGAGAGCGTCATGAGTCGTCGCGAGGCTCGGGGGTCGTCCGCGGGACTCTACGTCGAAGCCGGCGGCGGATCCGCGCGGGTCGGTACCGGGAATATCGTTTTCGGCGATGACGCGGCGGCGGATCCTGCTCATCGAGGACGAGGAATCGATCGCCGAGCCGCTCGCGGCCGCGCTCGCGCGCGAGGGGTTCGACGTCGCGACGGCGGCGACTGCGTCCGCCGGCCTCGAGGCGTTCCGCGCCAGGCCGCCCGACGCCGTCCTCCTCGACGTCATGCTCCCGGACGGGGACGGACGGGACGTCCTCCGCGAGATTCGGCAGACCGCCCGGACGCCCGTCGTGATGCTCACCGCCCGCGGCGCGGAGCTCGACCGCATCCTCGGGCTCGAGCTCGGCGCGGACGACTACGTCACGAAGCCGTTCAGCGCCGCTGAGCTCGCCGCCCGCCTTCGGGCTGTGTTGAGGCGCGCCGGCGCGGGGGCCGCGGGGCCGCCCGAGACGCAGCTCGCGGCGGGCGACGTCGTCATGCGGCTCGACACGCACGCCGTGACCAAGGGCGGCGAGCCGGTCGAGCTGACCGTGAAGGAGTTCGAGGTCCTCCGCATGCTCCTCGAGAGCGCCGGGCGTCTCGTGAAGCGCGAGGAGCTCATGGCCGAGGTGTGGGACACCAACTGGTTCGGGTCGACGAAGACGCTCGACGTGCACGTGAGCTCGCTGCGGAGGAAGCTCGGCGACGACGCCGCCTCGCCCACGTACATCCACACCGTGCGCGGCGTCGGGTTTCGGTTCGCCTCGCCGGACGAGCTCTCGGCGTGACGCTCCGCGGACGTCTGGTCGTCGCCGCCGCGTATCTCCTCACGGCGGTCGTCCTCGCGCTCGAGATCCCGCTCGCGCTCAACGTCGAGAACCGCGCGACCGCGGAGTTTCGCTCGGCCGTCTTCGGCCGAGCGGCGCTCCTCGCCGCGCGAGTCTCCGACCTCGTCCCGGCGGACGCGCGCGCGGGCGGCGTCCACCCTCGCTTGCGGCGAATCGTGACCGAGGCGGCGCGGGGCGACGACGAGCGCATCCTCGTCACCGACGCCGGCGGGCGCGTCGTCGCCGACAGCCGGGGCCAGGCGCGCGTCGGCGCCCTCTACGCGACGGCTGCGCGACCCGAGTTCCAGGCCGCGCTGGGGGGCACGGTGGACTTCCGCCGGCGCCACAGCGAGACGCTCGGCGAGGAGCTCCTCCTCGTCACGACGCCGGTCGTCGACCGCGAGCGGGTGGTCGGCTCAGTCCGCGTGTCGGCGTCGACTGCGGCCGTCTCGGCGAGCGTGCGCGAGCGGTGGCTCAGCCTCGCGCTGATCGGGATCGCCGTCATCGCAGCCGGCCTGGCGCTCGCCTGGGTGCTCGCGACGTCGCTCGCGCAGCCGGTGCGAGCGCTCGCCGACGCCGCCGATCGGCTGGCGCGCGGCGATCTCGGAGCCCGGGCGACGGCGGGCGGCCCGAAGGAGGTCGCGAGCGTCGCCACGTCGTTCAACCGGATGGCGGCCGCGCTCTCGGGAACGCTCGAATCGCAGCGCGACTTCGTCGCGAACGCCTCGCACCAGCTGCGCACTCCCTTGACGGGCTTGAAGCTCCGCCTCGAGGCGCTCCGCGGCGAGGGCGGGACGGTCGCCGAGCAGGCCGGTAAAGCGGAAGCCGAGCTCGACCGACTCAGCAAGCTCGTCGACGACCTGCTCGAGCTCGCGCGAGCGTCGGCGAGCGAGGCGACCGGAAAGCAGGTGGATCTCGCGGCAGCGGCGCAGGACGCGGTCGAGCGCTGGCGCCGCCCGGCAGAGCGCGAAGGGCAGCGCCTCGAGCTCGCCGCCGGGCGGGCGGCGCTCGTGTGGGCGAGCGAGACGGACGTCGCGCACGTCCTCGACAACCTGATCGAGAACGCCCTTCGGTACTGCCCGCGCGGGACGACGGTCTCCGTCGAGGTGCGAAACGGCGGCCGAGACGCGATCCTCGCGGTCGCCGACGACGGCCCGGGGATCGCGCCCGAGGAGCGCGAGCGCGTCTTCGAGCGCTTCTACCGGGGCTCCGCCGCTCGGCAAGCCGGGCCCGGCACCGGCCTCGGTCTCGCCATCGTGGCGGAGCTCGTGCGGCGCTGGGGCGGTGACGTACGGCTTCTCGATGGGAAAGGCACGCGCATCGAGGCCGCGTTCCCCCGCGCGCCTTCCGATTCTTTACGAACCGCTTCCCGCTCCTGAAGCGACCCGCTGCTACGGTCGCACCGTGTCGCGCCTTGGTCTTCTCGTCGCGGCCGTCGTCGGCCTGGCCGTCCCGGTCGCGCTCGCGCTCGCGGTCTACGTCGCCTCGGCAGGCACGCTCGCCGAGCCGGTGGAGGGAACGTCGCTTCCGTCCGAGCGGATTGCGCGCCCGAGCGTCACGACTACGGCGGCGGAGCGCGCCGCCAGGCGCCCGGCGGCGGCGCGCGAGCGCGACGTATCGGGCCCTTGCGACGAGGCCGACCACGCGAACGATCCTCGCTGCACCGGAGCGGGGACGGCCGAGGAAGATGACGACTCCTCCGGCCGATCGGGATCGTCAGGGAGCTCCGACGACTCGAGCAACTCGGGGAGCGGATCGAGCGGGAGCGACGACTCCGGCGACGACGACGACTCGAGCGGTCGCGGTCGTGGACGCTCGGGGTCGAGCGGCTCGGACTCGAGCGGGTCCGGGTCCGGCGACGACTAGCGCGGTCGCTTGACCAAGTCTTAACCGTCTGCGCGTAAACCCTTGACCGGCCGCGGAGGCGCCCTTTTCCAGCTCCTTCCTACGCTGGAGAAGTCGAACGAACCACGCGGAAAAAGGGGTGCAAAGAACAATGTTGACGAAGCTTGCTCTCGCGGTCGTCGTCCTCGCCTTCGGTGCGGGAGTCGCGATCGCCCAGACGACGGGCTCGGAAACGCCGAGCGTCGGGCCTGTCGACATAAGCGGTCCATGCGACGAGGCCGAGAACGCGAACGACCCGCGCTGCGGGGGGGTGACTCCGGCGGCCGGGGCGAACGGTCAACCGCGCACCGGCGACGACGTCAAGGGGCCGTGCGACGAGGCCGAGCACGCGAACGATCCGCGCTGCGCGGGACCGCAGGAGCCGGAGGACGACGGGGTCCGGCGAGAGGACGACGACGGCCCGGGCGACATCAGCGGGCCGTGCGATGAGGCCGAGCACGCGAACGATCCGCGCTGCACGGGCGCGCAGGTGAACGACGACGACCGCTCCGGACCGTCGGGGCACTCGGGTAACTCGGGCCCGTCGAAGAACTCGGGGCCCGGCTCGGGCGACGACGACTCGTCCGGCGGAGATGACGACGGCGACGACGATTCAAGCGGGCCCGGCGGCGGCGGCAGCTCGGGCTCCAGTGGTTCCGGGTCGAGTGGGTCCGGCTCGAGCGGGTCGGGCGGGTCCGGCTCCAGCGGGCCGGGAGGGGGTCACGGCTCGGACGACTGACCACCTTGCGGCGGTGGTCGTGCGGGCGGCGGTTTCCTCTCCTGGGCCGCCGCCCGTTTACTGGTCCGCCAGGGCCAAGAGCTTCGTGACGGTGTTCCAGTTCCGCGCCGTCGCGGTCAGCCCGAAGTGCTTCTCCCAGAACGCGTAAGAGAGCCGGCTCGCTCGCACGCCGCCCGGTGACCAGACGTACGCCTCGCGGCCGGCGACGTGAAAGACCTCCGGCTCGAAGTCGCCGGCGTCGAGCTCGCTCACGCGTCGGCCGTCTGGCGGCGCCGAGAGGAACGTGACGAGGTAGCGCCGGGGATCCGTTGCGACGTCGCCGAGGGGGTTGCGCTCGACGATCTTCGCCAGCTCGTCGCGGGTCCGGACGAGGACCGGCACCGGAATGAGGTGCTCGGCGACGGCGGCCTCGATCTCGCGGGCGGCCTCGTCCGGAGCGCTCTCGCTCGAGAAGAGGACGTTGCCGCTCTGCAGGTGGGTGCGAACGTCGCGGTACCCAAGCTCCTCGATCACTTCGCGGAGGCGCGCCATCTCGACGCGTGCCCGTCCGGCGAGGTTGATCCCGCGAAGAAGCGCGACCTGGCGTGTCGTGGCCACCGGCCGCGCAGCGTAACGGCCGCCGGGTCGTGCGAGGATGGACGCGTGAGCACCGCGGCTCCCACGCGCACGCGGCGCCTGACGGCAGTGCTCCGGCGGACCGAGCGGGTGACGCCTCTCGAGCTCTTCTTCGACCTCGTCTTCGTCCTCGCCCTCACCCAGTGCACGGCACTCATGGCGGCGGAGCCGACGTGGACCGGCTTGGCGAAAGGGCTGGTCGTCCTCGCAGTCCTCTGGTGGTCGTGGACCGGCTACGCGTGGCTCACGAGCGTCGTCGACCCCGAGGAGGGCGCCGTTCGGATCGCGATGTTCGCGGCGATGGCGGCGCTGCTCGTCGCGGCGCTGAGCGTGCCCGCGGCGTTCGGCGACGCCGCGCTCGTCTTCGCCTGCGCCTACGGGGTTGTCCGCGCCGGCCATATCGCGCTCTTCATGCTCGCCAGCCGGGACGATCCGGCCCTGCGCCGGTCGGTTCTCGGGCTCGCGGGCGGCTCCGCCGTCGGCGTCGGACTGATCGGCGCCGCCGCGTTCACTGACGGCTGGAGTCAGGGCGCGCTTTGGGCGCTCGCGCTACTCCTCGACACGGCGGAGCCCTTCCTCTTCGGCTCGGAGGGCTGGAAGCTCGTCCCGGGGCACTTCGCGGAGCGCCACGGCTTGATCCTCATCATCGCGCTCGGAGAGTCGATCGTCGCGATCGGAGTGGGCGCCGGAGGCGCGGTCGACGCCGGCGTAGTGGCGGCGGCGACGCTCGGGATCGGCGTCGCGGCGGCGCTCTGGTGGCTCTACTTCGACGTCGTCGCCCTCGTCGCCGAGCGCGACCTCGCCGCGCTTCCCGAGGGCCAGGAGCGCAACGAACGCGCGCGCGACTCGTACTCGTACCTCCACTTTCCGATGGTCGCCGGAATCGTCCTCGGCGCGCTCGGCTTGAAGAAGACGATCGAGGGCGTCGGCGATCCGCTCGAGTTCGTCCCGGCCGCGGCGCTGCTCGGCGGAATTGCGATCTACCTCCTAGCGCACGTCGCCTTCCGGCTCCGGAACGGCCGCGGGCTGAACACGCACCGGCTCGCCTCCGCGATCGTGCTACTCGCGCTCGTCTTCGTCGCCGCCGAGCTGCCGGCGCTCGCGACGCTGGCGATCCTCTTCGGCGCCCTCGCCGCGCTCATCGTCTACGAGTCGGTTCGCTTCGCGGCCGCGCGCGACCGGGTTCGACACGAGCTCGCGAGCGACCCGGCAGCCGAGTAGTCGCTCGGTGTCCGTCCTCAGTCGGGGAGGAGCGGCACCGCGTCATCTTGGTCGCGGCCGACGAGCACCGCTCGCGTTACCGCGGAGGCGCCGAAGCGGTGCCGCACGTCGTCGAGCGCTGCGTCGAGCGCGCCGTGGTCGGGAGGATCGAGCGGAAGGGCCAGCTGAACGGTGCCGGGGTCGCGGAGGTCCTCGACGGCCACCCCGACGAGCGTGATCCCCTGACGCTCGACGAGCGGCATCGCCGTCGCGAGCAGGTCTCTTGCCGTTCTCAGGATCGTGTCCGTCTCGGCGGTCGGGCGCGGGAGCGTGTGCGACCGCGTCGCGCGCGAGAAGTCGTTGAAGCGAAGGCGGAGAACCACGGTGCGGCCGACGCGCCGGGCGTCCCGCATCCGACGGGTGACGCGGTCGACGAGCGCGATCAGGTGCGCGTCGAGGTCCTCGCGCGATTTGGGCGAACGGCCGAGCGCGCGCTGGGATCCGATCGAGCGGCGACGTCGGCGGGTCTGCACCGGCCGCGGGTCGCGGTTGTGCGCGAGGGCGTGAAGGTGACGGCCGGAAGCCCGACCGAGCATGGAGACGAGCACCGCCTCGTCGAGCGCCGCGACCTGACCGACGGTCGTGATCCCGCGCTCGTGGAGCTTCCGGGCCGTCACCGCGCCGACGCCCCAGAGCCGTTCGACGGGGAGGGGATGGAGGAAGGCGAGCTCGCGGTCCGGCGGGACGACGAGCAAGCCGTCGGGTTTCGCGACTCCGCTTGCGACCTTGGCGAGAAACTTTGTCCGCGCCACGCCGACCGTGATAGGAAGCCCGACCCGCTCGCGGACGTCGCGGCGGAGCCGGGCCGCGATCTCGGGAGGTGTCCCGGCGATCCGTTCGAGGCCGCGCACGTCGAGGAACGCCTCGTCGATCGAGAGTCCCTCGACGAGCGGCGTGGTGTCCTGGAACACCTCGTACACCGCTTTGCTCGCCTCCGCGTACGCGGAAAACCGCGGCGGGACGACGACGGCGTGCGGGCAGAGGCGGCGGGCCTCCTTCCCGCTCATCGCCGTCCGGACGCCGTATGCCTTGGCCTCGTAGCTCGGCGAGAGGACGACGCCGGCGCCGACGATCACGGGGCGTCCGCGGAGGCTTGGCTCGTCTCGCTGCTCGACGGAGGCGTAGAACGCGTCGAGGTCGGCGTGGAGGATCGTCGCCGCGCCCAGCACGAACATATGTTCGCAGCTCTTGCCTCGCGCGACAAGGGCGGCTATGCGAGCGCGGCTCGGGCTGCCTCGTCGAACGGTGTGAGCGG
>DASZKB010000039.1:0-5073 GCA_035947475.1 Gaiellaceae bacterium
TCTCCGACGAGGAGGCCGTCGAGCTCCTCCGCTCGCGCGAGCTCGTCGCCGTCGGACGCGTCGCCGACGAGCTGCGCCGCCGCAAGACCGACCCGACGCGCGTCACGTTCATCGTCGACCGCAACCTCAACTACACGAACATCTGCGTCACCGACTGCGACTTCTGCGCCTTCTACCGCCGCCCCGGCGACCGCAGCGAGGGCTACCTCCTCCCGAAGCCGGTCATCTTCAAGAAGATCGAGGAGACGCTCGCCATCGGCGGCACCGGCGTCCTCATGCAGGGCGGCCACCATCCCGACCTCGGCATCGACTACTACGAGGACCTCTTCAGCTCGATCAAGAGCCGTTACAAGATCCACCTGCACGCGCTCTCCCCGCCCGAGGTCCAGCACGTCGCCCGGCGCTCGAAGCTGACGATCCCGGAAACGCTCTCGCGGCTTCGGGACGCCGGGCTCGACTCGCTTCCGGGCGGCGGCGCCGAGATCCTCGTCGACCGCGTCCGCGACGAGATCTCGCCCAAGAAGACCACCTCGGCCGAGTGGCTGGGGATCATGCGCGCCGCCCACCGGCTCGGCATGTCGACGACGGCCACGATGATGTACGGCCACGTCGAGACGCTCGAGGAGCGCGTCGAGCACATGCGGAGGATCCGCGAGCTCCAGGACGAGACGCGCGGCTTCCGCGCCTTCATCTCGTGGACCTTCCAGTCGGACGGCAACCGGCTCGCCGACCGGGTCCCGCGCGACGCGATGCCGTCCTCGTTCGAGTACCTGCTCACGCAGGCGGTCAGCCGCATCTACCTCGACAACGTCGACCACATCCAGTCGAGCTGGGTGACGCAGGGGATGAAGGTCGGCCAGGTGGCGCTCGGCTTCGGGGCCGACGACATGGGGTCGGTGATGATCGAGGAGAACGTCGTCTCGGCAGCCGGGACGACGCACCGAGCGTCGGTCGAGGACTTCGTGCGCGCGATCCGCGCCCTCGGGAAGACCCCCGTCCAGCGCGACACGCTCTACCGCGACGTCCGCGTCTGGAACTAGGACCGACTTGTAACTCGCGAACCGGTCTGTTTACCTCACGGCTTTGCTGCGCAAGGGGATCCTCGTCGCCGCCGTCGCGGCGCTCTTCTCCGCACCGCCCGCTTCAGCGGACGTGCGCTCGGACTCGCTCCAGATCCGAAGGGGGCTCGAGCGCGCCGTCGACGCCGGACGGCTGACGCGGAGCGAGGCGGGAGCGCACCGGGTGACGCTCAGGCGCGCGCGCGCCGTCTTCACCCTCCTGCCCGGCGCTCGGGCGCGCGAGCTCGCCGGCGTCCTCCACGACGTCGCCCTCCAGTGGCGCCGCTACAACCGGCCGCGGTCGCTCGCGCTCTTCTCGATGCTCGACGCGAACGCCGATTTCCTGTCGGTGCACAACGTTCCCAGGGAGCGCAGCGACATCGTGGCGGGCGACGGCGTCGTGTACCGGCTCTTCGCCGGTCACGGGTTCCAGTTCCACCCGCTCGGCAACTTCGCGGCTTTGAACTCCCACGTGACGGACGGCCGCGACGCCGCCGCCGCGACGCTCGCCTCTTCGCTCGTCGCGCGCGGCGTCCGGCAGGACGGCGCGCGCGTCTGGGAGTACTACTTCGCCTTCGGCGGGGGCCGCCCGCCGTGGACGTCGGGCATGGCGCAGGCCGTTGCAGCTCAGGCGCTCGCCCGGGCGGGAAGGCGGCTGGACGACCGCTCGGCGCTCGGCGCCGCCGCCGGCGCTTATCGGGCCGTGCCGCTCGGCCTGCTGCTCGGCCTGGCCACGGGACCGTGGATCCAGCACTACGACTTCAGCCGGCTCGTCGTCCTGAACGCGCACCTTCAATCAGTCCTGTCGATCTGGGCTTACGCCGAGATCGCCGCCGACTCGGGCGCAACCGCGCTCGGAGACCGCATGGAGGCGTCCGCGAAGTCGCTCTTCCCGAGGTTCGACACGGGCTACTGGTCGCGTTACTCGCTCGGAAACGACTCCGACCTGCACTACCACCAGTACGTCGTCTCGCTCCTGAACACCCTCGCGAGGCGGACCGCGGACGAGTTCTGGGCGGGTAAGGCGGCGCGCTTCCAGCTCTATCTGGAGCAGCCGCCCCTCTTCAGGGTGGGCCGGGTCCCGACGCTCTATCCCGTCCCCGCTGAAGGCTTCCGCGACGTCGCGCGCGTCGCCTACTGGGTGTCCAAGCCGTCGAGGGTCGTCGTGACGGTCGGCGGACAGCGCTTCTCGGGCGCTGTCGGCGGAGGCTGGCATCGGTTCGTCTGGCAGCCCGGCCGCCGGCCGGCGGGGGACTACGCCGTGCGGATCAGCGCCGTCGACCTCGCCGGGAACCGGGCGACGCAGGACCTGACGACGATCGAGTTGAAGCGTGACAGGGAGCCGCCGCAGCTTTCGGGGACGCTCGCCGGGCGCCGCCTGAGCTGGAAGGCCGTCGATCCGGCGACGCCGTGGCTTCGCCTCACGCTCGTCCTCGAGCGACCCGACGAGCGAAAGCGCGTCGACCTCGGGCGGAGGCCGCTCTCGGGCGCGATCACGCTGCAGCGCCTCGGCCTGCGGTGGGAGGCGACGCTCGTCGCCGCCGACTCGAGCGGCAACCGCGCGCGGATCGATCTCGGGCCGTTCGGCGGCCGCGGCTAACCTCTCGGCGTGCACGAGGTAACCGACGCCGTCACGGCGCTCGTGGGCGACCACGGGCTTTATGCCGTGTTCGTGCTCATGCTCGTCGACGCGGTCCTCCCGGCGGCCAGCGAGCTCGTGATGCTCTACGCGGGCGCGCTCGCGGCCGGTGCGATCACGGGCCATCAGGTCACGCTCTTCGGGGCGGAGATCGAGTCGACGGTCTGGGCGTACGTGGCGATGGCGGCCGCGGGCACGGTCGGCTACACGCTCGGGTCGATCCTCGGCTGGGCGATCGGCCTCTACGGCGGCCGGCCGTACCTGGAGCGGCACGGCCGCTGGCTCCACATCACCCCGCAGAAGCTCGACAAGGCGGAGCGGTGGTTCGAGCGCTGGGGTGACTGGGCCGTGTTCGTCTCGCGGGTGACGCCCGTGGTGCGGTCGTTCATCTCGATCCCCGCCGGAATCGCGGAGATGCGGCTCGGCCGCTACACGCTGCTCACGTTTCTCGGGACGATTCCGTGGTGCTTCGGCATCGCGGCGGCCGGGCTCGCGCTCGGCACCGGCTGGGAGCGCTTCCACGAGAGCTTCCGCTACGCCGACTACGCGATTGCCGGGCTGATCGTGGCGGCGGTCGTCGCCTTCGTCGTGCGCGCGACCCTCCGGCGCGCGCGCCGCCGCGCGCTCGAGCGCTCCGCGTAGCGGTCGCCGAGGCGCCGCGGCCGCGAGCGACCTCGATGGGCGGTCGGGGTAGGCGGATACACTCCTCCGCGGTGCGTATCCCGCTGGTCGACGTGAAGGCGCAGTACGCGCCCTTTTTTGATGAGCTGACGCGGCGCCTGGCCGAGGTCGTCGACTCGGGCGAGTTCATCCTCGGCCCGAACGTGCGCGCCTTCGAACAGGAATCGGCCCGGTTCCTCGGCGTTCGGGAAACGGTGGGCGTCGCCAACGGGACCGACGCATTGGTGCTCGTCCTCGACGCGCTCGGGGTCGGGCCGGGCGACGAGGTCATCTGCCCGTCGTTCACCTTCTACGCCACGGCGGAGGCGATCGCCCGGCGCGGCGCGACGCCCGTCTTCGCCGACATCGACGCGTCGACGCTCACGCTGGATCCGGCCGACGTCGCCGAGCGCGTGACTCCGCGCACGAAGGCGATCGTCGCCGTCCACCTGTTCGGACGCCCGGTGCCCCTCGCCGAGCTCCCCACCGGGATCCCGGTGGTCGAGGACGCCGCGCAGGCGTTCGGGGCGTCGCTCGACGGTCGGCGTGCCGGCTCGCTCGGCGTCGCGGGGACGTTCAGCTTCTATCCGACGAAGAACCTCTTCGGCCTCGGCGACGGCGGGCTCGTCGCGACCGAAGACTCGGAGCTCGCCGAGCGCGTCCGTCTTCTCCGCTTCCACGGCTCGCGTGACAAGCAGCGGTTCGAGGCGATCGGCTACAACTCCCGCCTCGACGAGATCCAGGCCGCCGCGCTTCGACTCTTCCTCCCGCAGCTCGACCGGTGGAACGCCGCCCGGCGCGACGCGGCCGCCCGCTACGCCGACCTCGGGCTCGGCGCCGTCTGCTCTCTCCCGGAGGACGAGCCGGGCCACGTCTACCACATGTACGTCGTCCGGACGCCCGATCGCGATCGCATCGCGGGGGCGCTCCGCGTGGCCGGGATTAGCTCCGCCTCGTACTACGCGCCGCCGCTCCACCTGCAGCCGGCGTTCGGGTACCTCGGATACGGCCGGGGGTCGCTTCCGGAGACGGAGAGGGCGGCGGCGGAGAACCTCGCTCTTCCGCTCTGGGCGGGGATCACCGCCGAGCAGCAGGAGCGCGTCGTCGCGACGATCCACTCGTCGGCAGCCGTCGGGACGCCCTCGTGACTCTTCTTCCCAGACACCGGCTCTTGCACGTGGCGATCGACGCGGCCCTCGTCGCGGTCGCGTGGTACGCCGCCTTCCAGCTTCGCTTCGACGGCGACGTCCCGCGTCCGTACGAGCGGCTCTTCGAGAAGACGCTTCTCCTCGTCTTGGGCGTGAAGGCCGTCGTCTTCGTCCTCGCCGGCCTCTACCCGCACTGGTGGCGCTACGTCTCCATCCGCGACATGTGGAGCGCCGCGCGGGCGGTCACGATCGCCTCGCTCGTCGTGCTGCTCGCGATCTACGTCTGGAACCCGGTGCCCGGGTTCCGCGTCCCGAGCGGAGTGGTCGTAATCGACTGGCTCATCCTGCTCGCGCTCGTCGCGGGCACGCGCCTCCTCGCGCGCACGATCGTCGAGCGCCCGGTGCCGCGAAGCATGTTCGCCGCGGACAAGGACGTCCTCATCGTGGGCGCCGGCGACGCGGGCCAGCTCATCGTCAAGGAGATGCTCCGAAACCCGAAGCTCGGCTACATGCCGATCGGGCTCGTCGACGACGACGCCCGCAAGCGGAACATGCGGCTCCACGGCGT
>DASZKB010000040.1:0-5344 GCA_035947475.1 Gaiellaceae bacterium
TTCGACGCAGCGTTCGCAAAGGAGTAGGGCAATGGCCGAAGATAAACAGGTCGGGTTCGTCACCATGGGCCGCGCGGCGGAGGCCGCCGGCGTCCGCACGATCGGCGTCGGGATGCTCGGCTACGCCTTCATGGGGAAGGCCCACTCGAACGCCTACCGCAAGATCGCCTACATGACGTGGCCGCCGCCCCTCATGCCGCGGCTCGTCGCGATCTCCGGGCGGACGGAGGAGGCCGTCTCGGCGGCGGCGGCACGCTATGGGTTCGAGGGGTACGCGACGGACTGGCGGGAGCTCGTGGGGAACGACGAGATCGAGCTCTTCGACAACTCGGGCCCGAACAACCTCCACGCCGAGCCGTCGATCGCCGCCGCCGAGGCGGGGAAGCACGTCGTCTGCGAGAAGCCGCTCGCGCGCACGGCGGACGAGAGCTACGAGGTCTGGCAGCGGGTCGCCGCCGCCGGGGTCAAGCACATGTGCGCCTTCAACTACCGCTTCGTCCCCGCCGTCCGACTGGCGCGCGAGATGCTCGAGGCGGGCGACCTCGGAGACATCTACCACTTCCGCGCCAGCTATCTCCAGGAGTGGGGCGACATCGACGACCAGGTGTGGCGCTTCGAGCGCGAGGCCGCCGGCTCGGGTGCGCTCGGAGACCTCGGCGCCCACGTGATAGATCTCGCGCGTTACCTCGTCGGCGAGATCCAGGCGGTGAGCGGGACGACGCGCACCTTCAAGGAAGGTCGCGACGTCGACGACGCGTTCGAGTCGGTCGTCGAGTTCGAGGGAGGTGCCGTCGGGACGATCGAGGCGTCGCGCTTCTCGACCGGTCGAAAGAACGCGTTCACCTGGGAGATCAACGGCTCGAAGGGGTCGATCGCGTTCGATCTCGAGCGCCTCAACGAGCTGCAGGTTCATCTGCGTGACTCCGAGCCGGGCGAGCGCGCGCAGGGCTTCCGGACGGTGCTCGTCTCCGAGGCCGACCACCCGTTCTGGGAGCACTGGTGGCCTCAGGGCCACATCATCGGCTGGGAGCACACGTTCGTCCACGAGCTCCACCACTTCCTGACCGCGATCGCCGGGAACGGAGACGTCGCTCCGCACGGCGCCACGTTCGAGGACGGCTATCGCTGCGCCGAGGTGTGCGACGCGATCGTCCGCTCGAGCGCGAGCGGCGCGCGCGAGGAGGTCAGATACCGCTGACCGACCCGACCCCCCGCCTCAACCGGCTCTTCGCCGGCGACGGCAAGTGCTTCGACGTTGCCGTCGACCACGGCTTCTTCGGGGAGGGCGAGTTCCTCGCCGGGATCGAGGACATGGAGCAGGTCTTCTCGGCGCTCGTTCGCGCCGGTCCCGACGCGGTCCAGCTCGCGCCGGGCCAGGCGCGCGCCTTTCAGCTCCTCCCGGGGCCGAAGCCCGCCCTCGTCCTACGCACCGACGTCGCGAACGTCTACGGGCGCGAGGGGGCCGAGCGCGAGTACCTCTTCAGCCACCTCGTCGAGGATGCCGTCGAGCAAGCGGTCCGCTTGGACGCCGCGTGCGTGGTGGTGAACCTCCTCCTCGTCCCGGGGCGGCAGGACGTGCTCCACGACTGCATCGAGAACGCGTCGGAGCTCCGCGCGGCCTGCGACGAGGTCGCGATGCCGCTCATGGTCGAGCCGCTGGCGATGCGGCCCGGGCCGGGGGGGTACGGCGTCGACGGCGACGTCGAGAAGATCGTCCCGCTCGTCCGCCAGGCGGTCGAGCTGGGTGCCGACGTCGTGAAGGCCGATCCGACCGACGACCTGGACGAGTACGGGCGCGTCCTCGAGGCGGCCGGGCGCTGCCCCGTCCTCGTCCGCGGAGGCGGACGCGTCTCGGACGAGGAGATCCTCCGCCGGACCGAGGCGGTCGTGCGCATCGGTGCCGCGGGGATCGTCTACGGGCGGAACGTCATCCAGCACCCGGACCCCGCCGGGATGACGCGCGCGCTCATGGCCGTCGTCCACGACGGCGCGAGCGCCGCGGACGCCCTCGAGCTCCTCGCCGCCCCCGCGTCGGCGTAGCGGGCGTGGCGCGGACGCGCACCGTTCGCTTCGGGATCGTCGGCGGCGGTCTCATGGGCCGCGAGTTCGCAAGCGCCGCCGCGCGCTGGGTCCATCTCGCCGACCTGGACGTACGACCCGAGGTCGCAGCCGTCTGCGACGTGAACGAGGAGGTGCTCCGGTGGTACGAGCGTCTCGACCCGGTCCCGCGGCTCGTGACGGACTTCCACGAGCTGCTCGGGGACGATTCGATCGAGGCGGTCTACTGCGCGGTTCCCCACCACCTCCACGAGGAGCTCTACGTCGCGACCTTGCGCGCCGGGAAGCACCTCCTCGGCGAGAAGCCGTTCGGCATCGACCTCGCCGCGAACGCCGCCATAACGGCCGAAATCGAGCGGTCCCCGGGCGTCCTCGTTCGCTGCTCCTCCGAGATGCCGTTCTTCCCGGGCGGGCAGCGTGCCGCCCGCTGGATCGCGGAGCGTCGCTTCGGCCGCGTTCTCGAGGTTCGCTCTCTCTTCCTCCACTCGAGCGACCTCGACCCGCAAAAGCCCGTCAACTGGAAGCGGCAGGCGCGGTTCAACGGCGAGTACGGGTGCATGGGCGACCTCGGGATGCACGCCCTTCACGTGCCGCTCCGCGCCGGCTGGATGCCGGTGAACGTTCGCGCCGTGCTCTCGGACGTCTTCACGGAGCGGCCCGACGCCGGCGGCGCGATCGTGCCCTGCGACACCTGGGACAACGCGGTCCTCCTCTGTGAGGTCGAGGCGGACGGGTACTCCTTTCCGCTCCGGGTCGAGACGAAGCGGATCGCGCCCGGTGAGACGAACACGTGGACGATCGAGGTCGACGGCACCGAGGGCTCGATCGCGTACACGACGAAGCTCCCGAAGACGCTCCGCTGGATGGCGTACGAGCCGGGCGCGGCGCAGGCCTGGCAGGTCCTCGATCTCGGGTCCGAGTCCGCTTACCCGACGATCACGGGCGGGATCTTCGAGTTCGGCTTCTCCGACGCGGTGCTCCAGATGTGGGCCGCGTTCCTGGACGAGCTCGCGCACGGCCGCGAGGGGATGCGCCAGCCCTTCCATTGCGCGACGCCCGACGAGGCGGCCGCGACGCACCGCATCTTCACGGCGGCGCTCGCGTCTCACGAGCGGCGGGCCGTAGTCGCGGTCCAGTGAGCGACTCGCGCCCTGACGCGCGCTAGCGCGCTCGCCGAGCGGCCGTACGCGAGACGAACGCGGCGACGTCGCGTATCTGACGCCTGCTGAGCTTCCCGGAGAACGAGGGCATCGCGATCCCGCCGCGCGTGACTTTCGCGACGGTCGTCTCATACGTCGGCTGCAGCGCCGTGAGGTTGACCCTGTTGCCGGTCCAGTCGCCCGGCTTGAGCGCGTGGCAGCGTGCGCAGACCGTCTGGAACACGCGCCTTCCGGCGCGCGCGTCCCGCCTCGCGACCGTTCGCATGACGGTCTCGGTGACGGTGACCGTCCGGACGGCGGTCGGCCCTCCCGCAGGAGGCTCTTCGTTTCGCGGCGCGCACGAAAATGCGACGGCGGCGAGCGTCGCGGCGGTCACGGCGATCAGCACCGAGCGAAGCTTCATCGTCTTCCTCAGGCCGCCGTCGCAGCGTTGAGTTGCTCGAGCGTGAGGTCCGCGGCTTCCGAGGGGGGCGCGAGGAGGAAGCCCTGCGCGAATCCGCAGCCGTACTCGTCGACGAGCTCGAGGGCCTTCGTCGTCTCGACGCCTTCCGCAACGACCCTCAGGCCGAGATTTCGGCCAAGGCCGACGATCGAGCGAACGATGGCGGCTCCGCTCGCGTCGTCGGCGATGTTCTGGAGAAAGCGCTTGTCGATCTTGATCTCGTTGACGGGGAGGGTGTGGAGGTAGGCGAGCGAGGAGTAGCCGGTTCCGAAGTCGTCGATCGCGAGCTGAACGCCGAGCTCGCCCAGCCGCGCGGCGATCTGCTTCACCCGGACGGGGTCGGCCATGATCGTTCCCTCGGTGATCTCGAGCTCGAGCCGGCCGGGGTCGAGGTCGTATTTTCGCAGCACGGCCTCGACCTCTTCGGGAAAGCGCAGGTCGAGGAGGGTGCGCATGTCGACGTTGACGGCGACGCGGACGTCGACATCATCGTCGGCCCAGGTTCGGCACTGCCGTAGCGCAGCGTCGAGGACGTACGCGGTGAGCGGCTTGATCAACCCGCTCTGGTCCGCCAGCGGAACGAACTCGCTCGCCGGCAGGATCCCGCGCTCCGGGTGCCGCCAGCGGACGAGCGCCTCGACGCTCTCGACCTCGCCGCTCGCGAGTGAGACCTTCGGCTGAAAGTGGAGGAGAAGCCCGTCGCCCTGGATCGCTGCGCGCAGCTCGCCAGCGAGAGCCAGGCGGCCGGCGTCGTTCGAGTCCCGTTCCGCCTCGTAAACCTCGACGCCGCTGTAGGCCTCCTTCGCAACGTACATGGCGACGTCCGCGCGCTTCATGAGCGTCTCGACGTCCTCGCCGTCCCTCGGGAACACCGAGACGCCGATGCTCGCGTCGATGCCGAGCGAGAGGCCCTGCAAGAGGAACGGCTCCTCGAGCGCGGCGCGGATGCGCCCGACCACCTCGGCGACCATCGCTTCGCGGTCGTGCGGGAGGACGACGCCGAACTCGTCCCCGCCAAGCCGCGCAAAGGTGTCGCTCTCCCGGAGGAGGCCCCGGAGGCGAACGCCAAGCTCGCGGAGAAGGTCGTCGCCGCTCTGGTGGCCGAGCGTGTCGTTGATCTCCTTGAAGCGGTCGAGGTCGATGATGAGCAGGGCGACGCGGTTTCCGCTCCGCTTCGCCCACAGGAGGGCTTGCTCGACGCGGTCGCGAAAGAGGCGACGGTTCGGCAAGCCGGTGAGGCTGTCGTGCAACGCGAGATGCTCGATCTCGTGCAGCTGCCGGCGAAGGCGCTCGGTGACACGGCGGAGGATCGGGAAGAGCGAGACGTACAGAGAGAGAAGCACGAGCTCGAGGACCGCCGCGATCGGAAGGAACGCGTCACGCGCCGTCCGCGCGATCGGGCCGTAGTCGTGGTAGAGCACGAACGCCCCGACGGGATCCGAGCGCCCGAACCGGACCGGGACGAACACCCTCAGAACCTTGCGCGATTTGCGTTCGCCTCGCGCGGGTAGCTCGCCGACTCCGCTGCGAACGAACGTGCCGCGAAGAGCCTCCCGTAAAAGGCTGTCGTCCGCTGGTCTCGTTCCGATCAACATGTGGTCGGTCGCGTACGCGACCGTTCCGTCCGGGGCGTAGAGCATCGCTTCCACGGCTCCGTCCAGGATTACGCGGTCCCTGAAGAGCC
>DASZKB010000041.1:0-19939 GCA_035947475.1 Gaiellaceae bacterium
GAAGCGCGTCCCGCGCTGGCGGACGAGGATCATCCCCGCCTTGATCTCCTGGCCGTCGAAGATCTTGACGCCGAGGCGCTTGGACTCGGAGTCGCGGCCGTTCTTCGACGAGCCCAGTCCCTTCTTGTGAGCCATTACTCCTTTCCTTCCTTCTTCTCAGTCTTCTTCGCGGCCTGGGCCTTCTCGCCCTCCGCCTTCTTCGTCCGCGTCGCCTTCTTGCCGATCGACTCGATCTCGATCTGCGAGAGGCGGCTTCGGTGACCGTTCCGGCGCCGGTAGCGCGTGCGCTGCCGGTGCTTCACGACCATGATCTTCTCGCCGAGGACGTGCGCCGCCACGCGCGCAGTCACCTGCTGATCCTTGAGCTCCTTGGCGTCGAGTCGCGCCTCGCCGTCCCCGCCGACGAGAAGAAGATCGGGATGGAACGTCTTTCCCTCGTCGTACGGAAGCCGGTCCACCAGCAGGCGCTCGCCTTCGCGGACGCGGTACTGCTTCCCGCCTACTGAGATGATCGCGTAGGTCATTCTTTCCTCGTGAGAGAGCGGGCCGGAGCCCGCTCCGGAAAAGTCTAGCCGCCCTCCGTGGCCTCGGCCACGACGGCTTCCGCGTCGGCGGCCGGCTCGCTCTTCTTGCGCCGGCGCCCGCCACGCGTGCCGCGGCGGGTCTTCTTCTTCGGCTTCTCTTCCGTCTCACCCTCGTTTTCGGGGACCGCGGCCTCGTCGCTGCCGACCTCGGCGGCGGCCTCCTCCACGGGAGGCTCGGCCGCTTCCGTCGGCGCCGCCGGCTCGGTCGCGTCGGCCGCCTCGGCGGCGTCTGTCGCGTCGCCGGTCTCCGACTTCTTCTTGCGGCCACGGCCGCCGCGGGTGCCGCGCCGAGTCTTCTTCTTCGGCTTCTCCTCGAGGTCACCGTCGACCGGGACCGCGTCGACCGGCTGCTCGGGCGGCCGCGAGTCGGCGAGCACCGCATAGGCGGCCGTTCGCGTGGCGCGCCGGATCCGTACCTTCACCTTCTTGCCGACCTTGTCCGCCGCGCCCGCGACCGCGATCACGTAGCCGTCGAGCCGCGCGACCGCGTCGGCGTCGTGGAGGAGGTGGTGCTCCTCGAGCTTCACCTGGAGCTCGTCCCCGGCGGCGACGGGGAGGGCGCGCGGCTCGATCTCGGCCGCGCTGCCTTCCGCGAGCACGGCGAAGTGCTCGGGCGGAAGGTCGTCGCCGGTGTCGAACGCGAACCGCTTGCCCGTCTCCTTCTCGAGGTCGTCCAGCCGCGCCCCGGCCGGGCCGATCAGGATCCCGGCCACCCGCGAGTTGAGCTCGACGAGGAACGCCTCGCTCTTCGACGAGCGCACGAGCCGACGGAGGCGGCGCTCAGCGTCCACGGCGTGCGTCTCAGCCGAGAGGACGACGCCGTGGCCCCCGCAGATGGAGCATGTCGTCGTGAGGATCTCGCGCGGCCCGTCCGTCACGTTCTGACGCGTCATCTCGACGAGGCCGAGCGGGGAGATCTCGACGACGTAGGTCTTCGTGCGGTCGCGCTCGAGCTCGCGCTTCAGCGCCCCCTCGACGAGCTGGCGGTTCTTCGGGTTCGCCATGTCGATGAAGTCGATGACGATGATCCCGCCGATATCGCGGAGGCGCAGCTGGCGAACGACCTCGGCGACGGCCTCGAGGTTGTTCTTCGTGATCGTGTCCTCGAGCTTCGCGCCCCCCGTCTTCCCGCGGCCGCCCACGAAGCGGCCGGTGTTGACGTCGATGACCGTGAGGGCCTCGGCGTAGTCGAAGACGAGGTAGCCGCCGGAGGGGAGATCGACGCGGCGGTCGAGTGTCGAGCGGATCGCGTCGTCGACGCCGGAGCGCTCCATGAGCGGCTCGGCTCCCTCGTCGAGGTGGACCCGCGCGGCGAGGTCCGGCGAGGTCCGCTTGAGGTAGCCGACCACTCGGTGGTACGTCCGGTGGTGATCGACGACCGCGCGCTCGAAATCGCGGCGGAAGAGGTCGCGCACGATCCTGATCGGGAGCTCGGCCTCCTGGTAGACGAGCGCGGGCGCCTCCGCGCGCGTGGCGCGGCCCTGGATCGTCGCCCAGAGCTTGCGGAGAAGCGCGAGGTCGCCCCGGATCTCCTCGGCCGAGGCTCCTTCCGCCGCGGTGCGCACGATGATGCCGCCCTCCGGAACCTCGAGCTCCTGACAGATCGCCTTGAGACGCTCGCGCTCGGCCTCCTCGAGGCGCCGTGAGACGCCGAGGCCCTCGCCGAAGGGCGTGAAGACGATGAACCGGCCGGGCAGCGACACCTCGGTCGTGAGCCGGGCGCCTTTCGTCCCCATCGGGTCCTTGACCGCCTGGACGAGAACCTCCTGGCCGCGCTCGAGCAGGTCCTGGATCCGGCGCTGCCCCTTCCCCTCGAGCTCGGGGACGACCACCTCGTCGACGTAGAGGAAGCCGTTCTTCTCGGTGCCGATGTCGACGAACGACGCCTCCATGCCGGGGAGCACGTTGTCGACGACGCCCTTGTAGATGTTCCCGGCGATCGAGCGGTGTCCGCGCCGCTCGAGGTAGACCTCGGCCGGCTTGCCGTCCTCGACCACCGCGACGCGCTGCTCGCCGACCTCGACGGAGACCAGAAGCTCCTTCTTGACGCGCGGAAGCGGCGGCGGCTTCTTCGCGGCGGCCGCCCGGCGCCGAGGCTTGGGCTTCTCCGCTTCCTTCTCGACCTCGGCGGTCGCCGCCTGGCCGGTCTTCGTCTCGGTCGTCTTCTTCTTGCGCCCGCGCCCGCCGCGCGTTCCGCGGCGGCGACGAGGCGCCTTCGCCTCAGCCGGAGTCTCGGCCTCGGACGGATCCTCCCATTGGGGTCGGGGAGCGGCGGCCTGCTCGGGCGCCGGCTCCTCCTCTCCCTTGAGCCAGCGAAACCAACGCACTTAGATCTCCTTTCAGGCCCACGCTTCGCGGCGCGCAAGAAGCGCGCGGACGATTGGCAAGCGTGTCGGCCTTGAACATTTCTCGGTTTTGCGCCGGGATCCCGCTTGCCCGATCCGGGCTCGGTCCTCCCCGCGCTTCCTTTCGAAAGGGTAGCACCGGCAGCAGGTGCTGCCCTAGGCGGCGGCCGAGCGCAGGCGCGAGCGCTTCTGCGTCACGGCGCGGAGGCGCTGCTTGAGGCGCGCCCACGCCCAGGGCTCCACGTCCTCGTAACGGGCGTCTCCGGGAGCGCGGGTCGCGTCGAGGTACTCGAACCAGGCGTCGGCTTCCTCGAGCGCGAGCGCTTCCCGAAGGTCGGGCGCCTCGTCGTCGCTCATGGCGCGAAAGGCTAGGACCGTGGGCGGACGGACCCGGCCGCCCCCCGCGCGCGCTGCGCTCCGCCGCGCTCGAAGTACGCGATCGCCGCGCGCCCGAGCGCACGCGTCCCCACGTACGCAATCCCGCCCTTCACCGCCCACCCGGCGACCGGGACGAACCCGAGCGCCTGCCGTGCGACGGCCCGGAAACCGAAGCCCGCCCCGAGCACCGCGAGAAGCTCCACCGCGCGCTCGCGGTCGACCTTCTCGCCGTAGGCGGCGGCAATGCGAAGGATCATGCGGACCTGGTTGAGGGTCAGAGCGGGCATGTCGGCGCCGGGGATGAAGATCGTGGCGCCGAGGATCCCGTTCTGGCGCGAGAAGCGCTGGATGACTGCGCGGCACACCGCCCGCCGGAGCACGGGCAGCCGCGCCGCGAGCCCGTAGGCGTCCTCCTCCGCGCGCTCGGCCAACCGCTCCGCGACGTGGTCGACGGGCGGGGGCTGCTCTGCCGTGAGCACGACGACATCGTCCTCGGCGACGTACGGAATGCGACCCTCGGTCCCGGCGGGGGCCACGCAGACGACCGGCACGCGACGCCGGTGCGCTCGCTTGAGCGCCGCCTCGTCGTCGCCGCTTGCCCGTTCTGCCGCGAGCGCGTACACGATCGCGGCCGCGCCCCGGAGGTCGTCGTCGCTCGGGGGCCGGCCGGTGACGACGCGAAGAGCAGCGGGGTCGCCGCCCGCTACCAGGGCGGCGCGCAGCCGCTCGACGGGCTCCTCGGCGCCGGCGAGGACGAGCGGGCGCCCGCGCTCGAGGGAGCGGCGGATCTCCCGAGAGATCCCGTAGACGACGCGGGGACTGACGGGAAGCCGGCTCAGGGCCCCTAGCCGCGCCCGGCGAGCCGGCCGCGGACGTGGATCGCTTCGAGGAGGCCGATCATCATCATCGTCGTGATCATCGAGCTGCCTCCGTAGCTCACCAGCGGAAGCGGGATGCCCGTGATCGGAGCGATCCCGATCGTCATCCCGACGTTCACGAAGATCTGGAGGAGGAGCGCGCAGACGATTCCGCCCGCGACCATCGCCGAGAAGAGGTCGGGCGCGAGAGCGATGATCTTGACACCCCGCCAGACGATCAGGGCGTAGAGCAGGAGCAGGATCGCCGCGCCCATGAAGCCCCGCTGCTCGGCGAGCGACGAGAAGACGAAGTCGGTCGCGTGCTCGGGCAGGTAGTTGAGGTTCGTCTGGGTGGCGCCGCCGACGCCCCGCCCGTCGAGCCCGCCGGACCCGACCGCCATGATCGACTGGGTGATGTTGTACGTCGACCCGCTCGGATCGGCGTCCGGGTTGAGGAAGCCGGTCAGCCGGTCGACCTGGTACGGCCTCAGGATCTCGACGCCCACGGACGGAAGCAGCCAAAGGAGCGCGACCGCGCCGGCGACGGCGGTCCCGGCGAGCGCGCCGAGGTGGCGCCACGGCGTCCCGGCCAGGAAGAGGCAGACCCCCAGGATGACGAAGTAGACGAGCGCCGTCCCGAAGTCGGGCTCGAGGAAGACGAGCACCGCGGGCAGGGCCGCGAGCCCGACCGCCGTCATCGTCGTCTTCGATTCGCCGATCCGCTTGGCTCTGTCGGCGAGGAAGGCTGCGAGGAAGAGGATCAGGAGCACCTTGCCGAGCTCCGAGGGCTGGAACCGGAAGAAGCCGATCTCGATCCAGCGTTTCGACCCGCGGATGGCCGAGCCGATCACGAAGACGACCGCCGTCAGCGAGATCGCCGAGACGTAGAGCGCGTTCCGGTAGCGCCGGTACACGCTCGGGTTGACGGCGGTCATGAAGGCGAGCGCGATCACGCCGATCGCGACGTACAACCCCTGCCTGGCGACGTAGTAGTCAGGGTCGCCGGGGACGTCGTCCCGCGTGACGGCCGAGAGGACGAGAAGCCCGTAGGAGACGAGCGCGGCGACGGCCGCGAGCAGGAGGAAGTCGAGGTGGCGAAGGAACGCGCCGACCTGGACGGCCTCGGGGCGCGCGGGGGCTTGTGCGACTCGAACGGCCATCAGTCGGCGTTCACCGCCGAGGTCACGTAGCTGCCCGGCTTCACTCCGAAGTACTTCTCGAACACCTTGAGCGCCGTCGGAGCCGCCGCCGCGCCGCCGAAGCCGCCGTTCTCGATCACCGCGCAGACCGCAAGCTCCGGGCTCTCGAACGGCGCCCACCCGCACCACCACGACTGGTCTTTCAGCCCGTCGTAACCCGGCAGAGAGACGAACTTCTCCGCCGTCCCCGTCTTCCCCGCGACCGGGATCGGGAAGCCCGCGAAGACGCTCGCCGACGTGCCGTACGGCGCGTGCGTCGCGTCGTAGAGGCCGTCCTGGACGACCTTGAGCGCGAACGGGTCGAGACCGATCTCCTTGGGCGGCTTCGGCTCGAACGGGCGCAGGACGACGGGCCGCGAGCCCTCGCTAGCCGGCTCCTCGACGGCCTTGACGAGGTGCGGCTGGACGAGCTTGCCGCCGTTCGCGACGAGCGCGAAGAACCGCGTCATCTGAAGCGGCGTCACGAGCGCGTCACCCTGCCCGATCGCGAGCTGAACGGAGTCGCCGCTCGTCCAGATCTTGTCGATCTCGGACTCGAAGTACCGGCGCCGCCACGCCGGCGTCGGCACGAGGCCGCCCGCCTCGGGCCCGATCTCGATCCCGGTCGGCTGGCCGAACCCCATGCGCCGCGCCCACTTCTGGAGCGGCGAGTCCTCTCGCCGGTAGAAGCGCAAACCGACGTCGTAGAAGTATGTGTCGCAAGACTCGGCGAGCGCGTTCGTGAGCGTCATCCCCTGGTTCGCGGCCGGGTTCCAGTTGCGGAAGATCTGGCCGTCGATCTCCATCTGACCGACGCAGGGCACGAGCTCGCTCGGGTGGAGCATCCCCTCCTGCATCGCCGCGAGGGCCGTCACCGGCTTGAAAGTCGAACCCGGCGGATACAGGCCGGCGACGGGGCGGTTGAGGGTCGGGGAGTTCGCCACCGGGTCGGCCAGGCGGCGCAACTCCTTCTTCTCCACGCGCCCGACATACACGTCGGGGTCGAAGGTCGGGTTCGACGCGAGCGCGCGGATCTCGCCGGTGCGCGGGTCCATCGCCACGAGCGCGCCGCCGTTCGCCGCCCATTCGCCGTTCTCGCGCGCGAGACCGATCCCGAAGCGAAGAGCATCCTCGGCCGTTCGCTGGAGATCGGCGTCGATCGTGAGCCGAATCGAGTCGCCCGGTTCGGGAACCTGGCTGAACTCCCGGGCGCTCGTGACGCGTCCGAGCGCGTCGACCCGGACCTGGCCGACGCCCGGCCGCCCACGCAAGTAGCGGTCGAAGGCCGCCTCGACGCCCGTCTGTCCGATCCGGTCGCCGGGCGCGTAGCCGTCGTCCCTACGCGTCCTCAGCTGGCTCCGCGAGATCTCGGCGACGTGGCCTAGCACGTGCGCCGCGATGTCGCCGCGCTCGTAGCGGCGTAGATGGGTCTCGTTCACCTGCACGCCGGGGAACTCGGCCTGGTGCTCGAGCAGGTAGTTGACCTTGGGGTCGCGGACGCTGGTCTTCACCGTGATCGGCGTCAGCGGATCGTCCCTGTGCTCGCGGAGGGCGCCCCGGATCTCGGGAAGCGGGACTTCAAGGAGCCTCGAGAGGCGGCGGAGCATCGCCGTCCGCTCGTCGCGAGAGAGGTCGGCGAGCGCGGCGGGCCAGAGCTGGATGAGCGTGCCGGGCTTGTTCGTGACGAGGGGCTTACCGTTCAGGTCGACGATCCCCCCGCGGAACGCCGGCTCGCGGAACGTCCGCACCTGGTTGTTCCGCGCCTCCTCCAAGTAGCGGTCGCCGGAGATGACCTGGAGCGCCCACAGGCGGAAGAAGAGGGCGCAGAAGAGCGCGACCGCGATCGCGCCGAGGATCGCGATCCGAAGCGCCATCGCCGGGGTGACGCGGTACGGCTCCTCCGTCCGCGGGTCCGGCGGCAGGAAGGTGGGGGCGGGAACGCTAGACAAGGGCGCTCACCTCCCGGCCGCCGTGGACGGGCGGGCGCAGGAGCCGCCGCACGAGCAAGTAGAGCGGGTACGCCAGAAGGATGTTCAGGGCGAACGTCGGCAGGAGCACGGCCACGAAGAACTGCGACGCCGGGATGGCGGTCCCGAGCATGAACCGAACGATGAGCGAGCCGAGCCCGTAGCCGAGCGTGGCGAGGGCGACGGCGAGGAGAGGGACGTGCGCGGACGAGCGGCTCGTCACCTCGCCGAGGCGGCCGGTCCAGTACCCGACCAGCGTGAGAAGAAGCGAGGAGAGCCCGAGCGGCTCGGCGAGCGTCGCGACGTCGATCGCGAGGCCGGCCCAGAAGCCGGCGAGTGAGCCGAAGATGGGGCCGCGGAGGAGCGCGACCGCGACGAGGAGGACCAGGAGCGCGTCCGGATGTCCCTCGGCCACCTCGAGCGACGAGAGCACCGAGACCTGAAACGGCGCGACGAGAAGCAGCAACGCGGCCGCCTTGACGGCGTCGAGCGGGCTCACCGCTGGCGGGCTTGGACGAGCACGATGACGCCGGCGAGCGAGTCGAAGTCTGCGAGCGACGTCACCTGGATCCGCTTGTACACGTCGACGTCTTGCTGCCCGACGCCCGTGACCGTCCCGATCGGGATGCCGCGCGGATAGAGGGACTCGAGCCTGTCGGTCCGCCACCCGGCCGTCACGACCGTGTCCCCCTCTCTGACGAGCTCCTCCTTCGGGACGCGGTCGAGGACGAGCGTCGAGCCTCCGCTCGGGCCGTGGCGAACGATGCCCGCCGCCTCGCTCTGGAGAACGACCGCCGAGACCGCGCTCGTCTGGTCGACGAGAAGCGTGACCTTGGAGGCGTTCCCCGTCACCTCGGCGACCCGGCCGACGAGGCCGTCCTCGGTGACGACGGGATCGTTGACCCGAACGCCGTCGGCGGTCCCGGCCGCGATAAGCACCTCCTGGCTCGACGCGATGCTCGGCGGGCGCGCGATCACGCGTGTCGCCACCCCTTCGTAGCCGGCCGGGAAGCGCGGGCCGTCCCGGAACTGGAGCAGGGCGCGTAGGTCCTCGTTCTCGCGCGCCGCGTTCTCGTTCTCGACCGCCTGCTGCCGAAGGGCCTCGACCTCTCGCCTGAGGCGCTCGTTCTCGGCCTTAGCGGCGAAGAGCCCCGAGACGTAGCCCCACGCGTCGCGGAACGGGCGCGCGACGCGCTCGCCCGCCGCCTCGAGCGGCGTGATCGCGCTCAGCGCCGCGCGCTGCGCGGAGTGGAGGACGCCGTCCGGATCCTCGCGGAACGAGATCGTGACGAGCGCGAGCGACAGCAACACCAGCACGAAAGCGACGAGCCTGGCGGTGAGGATCCCCCCACTGCGGGAGGGCGAGCCGTCCGGGCGCCGCACTCGCGGGTGGTCCAGGACGGAGATCCGTGCTGTCGGCTGCGAGCGCACGGGGGCCATAGTTTAGGGAGTGGGCCGGGAGAGGTTGACGCTTCTCCCAGCTACGAGCGTCGTTTTCCGTTCCGAGCCTGTGCCTTGGCGGAGCGGTGGATGGCCTCGAACTCCTCGAGGCTGCGGCCCGACCCGACCGCCACGCACGTGAGGGGAGATTCGGCGAGGTGAACCGGCATGTGCGTCTCGCGCCGAAGCCGCTCGTCGAGGCCCGCGAGGAGCGCGCCGCCACCGGCGAGGACGATCCCGCGGTCCATGATGTCCGCCGCGAGCTCCGGCGGCGTCTTGTCGAGCGTCGACTTGATCGCGTCGATGATCTGGCTGACGGGCTCGTCGAGCGCTCGCCTGATCTCCTCGGAGGTGAGCACGACCGTCTTCGGGAGGCCGCTCAGGAGATCGCGGCCGCGGACTTCCGCCTGCACCTCCTCGGCGAGCTCCCACGCCGAGCCGATCTCGAGCTTCAGCTCCTCGGCGGTCTGGTTCCCGATCAGGAGCTTGTACTCCTTCTTGATGTGGCTGATGATCGCCTCGTCCATCTCGTCGCCTCCGACGCGGATGGACTGCGACACGACGATCCCGCCGAGCGAGATGACGGCCACTTCCGTCGTACCGCCGCCGATGTCGACGATCATGTTCCCGGTCGGCTCCGCGACGGGAAGCCCCGCGCCGATCGCGGCCGCCATGGGCTCCTCGATCAGGTAGGCCTTCCCCGCTCCGGCCGCATAGGTGGCCTCCTCGACCGCGCGTTTCTCGACGCCCGTGACCCCGCTCGGGACGCAGACGACGACGCGCGGGTGGGCGAAGCGGTTGTGGTGCACCTTCTGGATGAAATGACGGAGCATCTGCTCCGTCACGTCGAAGTCGGCGATAACCCCGTCCTTGAGCGGGCGGATCGCCTTGATCGTCCCGGGGGTCCGCCCGAGCATGCGCTTCGCCTCCACCCCGACCGCGTGCACCTCGCCCGAGCGCTCGTCGATCGCGACGACGGAGGGCTCGGAGAGGACGATGCCGCGGCCGCGGACGTAGACGAGCGTGTTCGCGGTGCCGAGGTCGACCGCCATCTCACGGCCGCCCAGCCCGCTCACGTACCCCAGAAGGCCCATGAGTGCGGGGAGTCTACCGGGGTTTTCCCCTTATCCGAAGCCGTAGACGCCCGCGAACCGCTCGGACAGGAGGCGCACGAGCAGCGCGGCGGGAAGCCCGACGACGTTCAAGTAGTCGCCCTCGATCCGCGCGACCAGGGCGGCGCCGAGCCCCTGGATCGCGTACCCGCCCGCCCGGCCCTGCCACTCGCCCGAGGCGACGTAGGCCGCGATATCGCGCGCCGTAACCGCTCGGAACGCCACCCGCGTGACGTCGTGCTCGACGACCTCCCACCCCGGCGTCAGGAGGCAGAGCCCCGAGACGACGCTGTGCGTCTCACCGGACAACGTCTCGAGCATCTCGGCCGCCTCCTCGGCGTTCGCGGGCTTGCCGAAGCTTCGCGCGCCCGAGACGACGGTCGTGTCGACTCCGAGGACGGGGCGCTCGCCGGCTTGCGGCTGAACGGAGCGCGCCTTGCCGCGCGCGTTTCGCTCGGCGATTGCGGCGTGGTCCGACCGCTCTCCGTTCCGTTCCTCGTCGAAGCTCGGCGCGACCACCTGGAAGGGAATGCCGAGCTGCTCGAGGATCGCCCGCCGCTGCGGTGAGGTGGACGCGAGAACGAGCGGCGGCGCCGGAGCGGCGCTCACGCGCCGCCCGGAAACCAGAGCGCGATCTCGCGCTCCGCGGATTCCAGCGAGTCCGAGCCGTGAACCAGGTTGTCCGGCATGGCGAGCGCGAGATCGCCGCGGATCGTTCCGGGGGCGGCGTTGGCCGGGTTCGTCGCCCCGATCGTGGCCCGGACGACGGAGACCGCCGCCTCGCCCTCCACGACGAGGGCGAGCGTGGGGCCGGACGTGATGAACTCGACGAGCTCGCCGAAGAACGGCTTCTCGGCGTGCTCGGCGTAGTGGCGCTCGGCCAGCTCCGCGTCAACCCGGACCAGCTTGGCCGCCCGCAGCTCGAGCCCCCGCCGCTCGAGGCGAGAGACGATCTCGCCCGCGAGGCGGCGCTGCATCGCGTCCGGCTTGATCAGGACGAGCGTGCGCTCGGCCATGCCCCCTCCCGGGCCTTCGCGGCATCCTCTCGCTTCTTCGCCTTCCAGAAGATCCACACGACGACGCCGAGGACGATGAAGGGAACGATCATCCCGATCAGCGCGAGGATCGAGATCGCGAGCGACGCCTCGTCGCCCGAGTCGATGTTGTGCTGCGCGAGCAGCGCGGCGAGCGGCATCGTCGCCATCAGCGACGACCTTCTGAGCAGATCGCGGTCGCCGGCCCCGAAGAGCGAGCATCGCAAGGACGCAGGGAGCGCTCGTAGCCGGAGGCTACGGGCGCGACTGAGGACACAGCGAGGCGACGCTTTGCAGGGTGCCCGAGGACGCGCGGTGTGAAGGAGGGCGTCGCCATCTAAAGGTTCTCGAGGGCGCGCGGAGTGTCGACGGGCGTCTCGCAGTAGGGGCAGATCTGCCAGAGCGACTCGAGCGGCGCGTTGCAGCGGCGGCACGCCTGCTTCAGCTTCGTCGTGCACACCGGGCAAGACAGGAAGGTCGGCTCGACGGCGGCGCGGCAGACGGGACAGCGCTCGGTCGTCCCGAGGCTCTCCTCCATCGCCTTGATCTCGAGCTCGCGCTCACGCACGTCGTCGAGGTACTCGGGCGGGCGGAAGAACATGTAGATGATCGGGCCCACGAACGGCGGGAAGACGCCGAGCGCGACCGCCATCGCGAGCAGATAGGGATCCTCGATCCGCCGACGCGCGTCCTTGTACACCCACCAGATGGACGCGAACCAGAAGACCACCAGGAAGAAGAGGGTGAGGTTCTTGAAGAGCGCCCAGACCGGCGAGTCGAAGAAGTCGCGGACCGATCCGAAGAGGTCCTCGTCGCCCCCGTTCGTCTGAAGAAGCAGGATCCGCGTCGTCATCTAGCCCTCGGCGACACGGCGATCGTCCGACGAGGTCACGTTCGCCGCCCGCGAAAAGCCCGCCTCGCAAGGACGCAGGGAGCGCTCGTAGCCGGAGGCTACGGGCGCGACCGAGAACGCCGCGGGGCGACGCTTTGCAGCGGAGCGGCGGGCCTGGGATGTGAGGACGAGCGCCGTCATTAAAGAAGCATCTTCCCGACGACCCAGCCCGCGCCGAACGCGAGCGCCACGATCGCGAAGAACACGACCGCGGCGAACGCGAACACGCTCACCCGCTCGCCGACGCGTCCCATGGTAGGCGCCTCCGCTCGGCGGCGGCAAGGGCGGAGAGGAGATAGAGAGATCCCGCGACGAGGACCGCGCCGCCGGGCCCGGCGAGCTCGCGCGCGGTCGCGAGCGCCTCGGCGGGGTCGGCCACGTCCGCGACGGTGGCGAAGAAGGGCGCCGCGCGCCGGGCGAGCTCCGAGGCCGGGACGGCGCGCGCGTTCGCCGACGCGGTCGCGACGAGCGTCTCGCCGAGCGCAGAGAACGCCGCGAGCATGCCGTCCACGTCCTTGTCGGCGAGGATCGAGAGGACGAGCACGAACTCCCGCGCCGGGAGGCGGGCGAGCAGGTAACCGACGCCGGCCAGGTTGTGCGCGCCGTCCCAGATCTCGAGCGGCTGCTCGCCGCGCATCTCGAGGCGGCCGGGCACGCGCACTTGCTCGGCGGCCGCGGGATCCACCGGCGCGCCAAGGAACGCCTCCGCCGCTGCGATCGCGAGCGCAAGGTTGCTCGAGCCGGCGACGATGACGTCCGCGGCGCCGTGGGTCCGAGCGAGCGCCTCCCACTCCGGCTCTCCGAGCACGGCCGTCGCCCCGGGCGAGAGGACGGCGAGCTTCTCGGTCGCGATCGCCTCTCTCGTCTCGCCGAGGACGTCCGTGTGATCGAGCGCGACGTTCGTCAGGACGACGACCTCCGACCGGAGCACGTTCGTCGCGTCGAGCCGCCCGCCGAGGCCGGCCTCGACGACCGCGGCGTCCACGCCCTGCTCCGCGAACGCGAGCAGCGCCGCCGCCGTCACAGCCTCGAACTGCGTCGCGTCGAGGTCATCCGCCGCGTCTCTCACGCGCCCGACCGCCTGCTCGAAGTCCGCGTCGGCACCGCGGACGCGGATCCGCTCGTCCCAGCGGACGACGTGCGGCGAGAGATACGTGCCGACCGTAAGCCCGGCGTCCGTCAGGAGCGCCTCGATCAGCCGAGCGGTGGTCGACTTCCCGTTCGTGCCGACCACGTGGACGGCCGGATAGGCGCGCTGCGGCTCACCGAGGCGCGCGAGCAGGCGGCGCATCCGCCCGAGGCCGAACTCCCCGGGCCACGGGTCGAGGCTCTCGACCCACTCGGTCGCCGTGTTCGCGCTAGCCGCCGAGCGCATCGAGCTGGCGCCGGTAGCGGGCGAGCTTCTCGCGCTCCTCGTCCACGACCTCGGCGGGCGCGTTCGCGACGAAGCGATCGTTGCCGAGCATCGCCTGCGCGCGTGCGACCTCCTTCCGCAGCCGTTCGATCTCGGCGTCGCGATTGCCGTTCGCCTGGATCCGGTCCGGCTTTACGACCGCCTGGAAGACGCGCGCCTGCTCCCCTTCGAGAGGGACGCGAAGGCCGCTGCGCCGGAAGAGCTCGGCGGCGTCCTGCACGGGCTCCAGCGCGTCCGCGAAGTCGTTGTACGCACCGTCCGGCTCGGGCCAGGGCGCCACGATGAGCCTGCTCTGCCGGGCGGGCAGGTTCGACCAGATCTCTTCGGTGACATGCGGCATGACGGGGTGCAGGTACGCGAGGAGGCGGTCGAGGAGAGCGAGCGCGGTCGCGCGCGCGTCCTCGTCGCCGCCGTAGAGCCGCGGTTTCACGGCCTCGGCGTACCAGTCGCAGAACTCGTCGAACGTGAGGTGGTAGAGCCGGTTCGAGACGGCTCCGAACTCGAACCGCTCGAGCCCCTCCACGATGTCGCTGTGCGCGGCGTCGAGCCGGGCGATCATCCACCGCTCCTCCAGGCTCCGCGGCCGCAGCTCGGGCTTCGCACCGTCGCTCGCCGACACGATCAGGCGCGAGACGTTCCAGAGCTTGTTCGCAAGCTTTCGCCCCTCCTCGACGGCGCCGTAGGCGAAGCGCACGTCCTGGGTGGACGACATCTTCAGGAGCGCGTAGCGGGTCGCGTCGGCACCGTGGTCGGCGATGACGTCGAGCGGGTCGATCCCCGTGCCGAGGCTCTTCGACATGCGCCGCCCGTCCGGCGCGAGCACGGTCGAATGGATGATCACGTCCGTGAAGGGGATGTCGCCCAGGAGCTCGAGCCCCATGAAGATCATCCGGTTCTCCCAGAGGCGGATGATCTCGCGCGCCGTCGTCTGGAGATCGCCGGGGTAGAAAGCACGCAGATCGTCCGTCTCGTCCGGCCAGCCGAGCGTCGCGAACGGCCAGAGCGCGGACGAGAACCACGTGTCGAGGACGTCCTCGCTCCGCACGAGCTTGCGCGACCCGCATTCGGCGCATCCATCCGGCTCGCTCTCCTCGACCGTGAAGTGGCCGTCGGGGCACTCCCAGACCGGGAGCTGGTGGCCCCACCAGAGCTGGCGCGAGATGCACCAGTCGGGCGCGCTCTCGAGCGAGTCGATCGCGAAGCGGTGCTGGGACTCCGGGTGGAACCGCACGCGCCGCTCGCGGAGGGCCGCCAACGCGGGCTCCTTGAGCTCGTCCATCGAGCACCACCACTGCGGCGAAATGAGCGGCTCGATGCGGCTCTCGCAGCGCTCGCAGAGGGCGACCGAGTGGCGGTACGCCTCTCGGCTCTCGATCAGGCCGCGCTCGCGGCACGAGGCGAGGATCCGTTCGTCCGCCTCTTCCTGGGTGAGCCCTTCGAGCTCGGGGACGAGGTCGCTCATACGGCCGTCCGGCCCGATCGCCATCGGCTCGGGAAGCCCGTGCGCGCGCCCGATCTCGAAGTCGAGCGGGTCGTGGCCGGGCGTCACCTTGAGCGCCCCGGTTCCGAACTCCGGGTCGACGCGCTCGTCCGCGATCACGGGGACGCGCCGCTCCACGAACGGGACGATCACTTCGCGCCCGACCACGTTGCGGTAGCGCTCGTCGTCCGGGTGGACGGCGACCGCGACGTCGGCCGGGATCGTCGCGGGACGCGCCGTGGCGATCGCGACGTGGCCGGAGCCGTCGGCGAGCGGGTAGCGGATCGTCGTGAGCGCGTCGTCGACCTCCGCGTGGATGAGCTCGAGGTCGGAGAGGGACGTGCGGTGGAAGGGGCACCAGTTGATGATCCGGTTCGCGCGGTAGATCCAGCCCTTCCGATAGAGGTGGACGAACGTGTGAAGGACGGCGCGGACGTACCTCTCGTCCATCGTGAACCGCTCGCGGCGGTAGTCGAGCGACGCCCCCATGCGCCGGAACTGCTCCATGATCACGCCGCCGTACTCGCGCAGCCATTCCCAGACGCGCGCCTCGAACGCCTCGCGCCCGAGGTCCTGGCGGGTCTTCCCCTCGCTTGCCAGATGCTTCTCGACGGCGTTCTGCGTTGAGATGCCCGCGTGGTCGTAGCCGGGCTGGAAGAGGACGTTGAACCCCTGCATGCGCTTCATCCGGCAGATCGCGTCGCCGAGCGCGAGCTGAAGCGCGTGGCCCATGTGCAGCTCGCCGGTCACGTTCGGCGGCGGATGCGCGTCGACGAACGTGGGCCGCGTCGGGTCGGGGTCGCCGTTGTAGAGGCCTTCCTCCTCCCACGCCCGCTGCCAGCGCTCTTCGACGCCTTGCGGTTTGTAGAGCGGGTCCATCCAAGTGATTGTAGGGACGTACAATTCGACGTAGTTCCGTGGCGCAGGTCGTCGACGACTCCTTGGAAGCGGGCCGGGAGGCCGCCCGCCGGCACGCTTGGGCGGAGGCGTTCGAGCTCCTCTCGGCCGCGGACGCCGAATCGTCGCTTGACCCTGGCGACCTCGACCTTCTCGCCGAGGCCGCCTCGTGGATCGGCCGGCTGAACGAGAGCACGCAGGCATACGAGCGCGCGTACGCCGGCTACGTCGACGCGGGCGATGTTCGCCGCGCTGCGTACACCGCGATGACGCTCGTCGCCAACTACCGCAACAAGGGCGCAAACGCGATCGCGGCGGGGTGGCACAGCCGCGCCGCGCGCCTCCTCGAATCCGTTCCGGAGTCGGTCGAGCACGGGTATCTCGCTCACCAGCGCGCCCTCATGGCGCTCGGGCGCGGTGAGCTTGACGAAGCGTTCGAGGAAGCGCAGCGCGCCGTACAGATCGCAACGACGTTCGGCGATCGCAGTCTCGAGGCGCTCGGGCTCCTGCGCCAGGGAATCGTGCTCATCAAGAAGGGTGACCTCGACGAGGGTCTGACGCTCGTCGACGAAGCGAGCGCGGCGGCCGTCGGCGGCCAGCTCGATCCGCTTTCGACGGGGATGATCTACTGCGCCACGATCGACGCCTGCCGCGAGCTCGGCGACTACGCGCGGGCCCAGGAGTGGACGGACACGGCCAGCCGCTGGTGCGAGCGCGAGTCGATCTCCGGCTTCCCCGGCATCTGCCGCGTCGACCGCGCCGAGATCATGCGGATCATGGGCCATCTCGACGAGGCCGAGCGCCAGGCGACGCAGGCGTGCGAGGAGCTTCAGACCTTCGCGCCCCGGATCGCGGGCGCCGCGTTCGCCGAGGTCGGCGAGACCCGCCTCCGTCGCGGCGACCTGGCGCAAGCGGCCGAGGCGTTCCGGCGCGCCGACGAGCTCGGACGGGCCCCCCAGCCCGGCCTCGCACTCCTCCGGCTCGCGGAGGGAAAGGTCGAGGCGGCCGTGGCCTCGATCAGCCGGGCGCTCGACGAGCAGGAATGGAACCGGCTCGCGCGCGCGCGGCTCCTGCCTGCGCAGGTCGAGATCTCGATCACCGCAGGAGACGTCGACCGGGCCGCGGCGGCGGCCGACGAGCTCAAAGAGATCGCGCAGACGTACCCCACGACCACTCTTCAGGCAAGCGCGACCTCCGCGCGCGGCGCGGTGCAGCTGGCCCAGGGCGACCCCCCAGCGGCGCTGCAGTCGCTCCGCCAGGCGCGCCGCCTCTGGCAGGACGAGGTCTGCGCGCCGTACGAGGCGGCGCGAGCGCGTGTCCTCATGGGCCAGGCGTACCGCGCCCTCGCAGACGAAGACGCGGCCACGGCGGAGTTCGAGGCGGCCAAGGCCAGCTTCGAGAAGCTCGGGGCGGTCCTCGACGTCCAGCGCGTCGCCGAGCTTCTCGGCGAGTTCTCGCCTCAGCGCACCTTCATGTTCACCGACATCGTCGGATCCACGCGGATCGCCGGGGCGCTCGGGGAGGACAAGTGGCGAAAGCTCCTCGGCTGGCACGACCGCACGCTTCGCGAGCTGATCGAGGCGAACGGCGGCGAGGTCGTCAAGAACACGGGAGACGGCTTCTTCGCCGCCTTCGAGCGGCCCGGCGCGGCCGCGGACGCGGCCGTCGCGATCCAGCGGGCGCTTTACGGCTACGACGGCGTCGCGCCGGACGTGAGAATCGGCCTTCACGTCGGCACGGCGTTCGAGCGCGAGGGCGAGGACCTCGGCGGCGAGGCGGTGCACGCAGCCGCCCGCATCGCGGCGCTCGGCGGCCCCGGAGACATCCTCGGAAGCCGCGAGACGTTCGCGGACGGCGCGTCCCGTTTCCGCCTTTCCGATCCACGAAGCGTTGACCTGAAGGGCGTTTCGCAGCCGGTCGAGGTCGTCTCGATCGACTGGCGCTAGGACGCGTGGCTCAAGTCCTCGACGATCCGCTCGCGGCCGGACGGGACGCCGTCCGCCGATACGCGTGGCACGAAGCCTTCGAGCAGCTGACCGCCGCAGACTCCGCAGACGGCGGCCTCGGGCCCGAGGACCTCGAGAGCCTGGCCGCCTCCGCCTGGTGGACGGGGCGCCTCGACGCGTGCATCGCCGCGCGGGAACGCGCGTACGCGGGCCATCTCGAGACCGGAAACCCGCGCGCGGCCGCGATGGTCGCCATGGCGCTCGCGAAGGACTACTACGCCAAGCGCGCCGCCGCGATCGGATCCGCGTGGGTGAGTCGAGCCGACCGGCTTCTCCGTGACGAGCCGGAGTCCGTCGAGCGCGGCTGGCTAGAGCGGCTCCACGGCGTGATCGCGCTCGAGGGGATGGGCGACTTCGACAAGGCGTTCACGCATGCGGAGCGCGTCTACGAGATCGCGACGACCTTCGGCGATCGCGAACTCCAGGCGATCGGGCTCCACGACCAGGGGCGGGCTCTCGTCGGGAAGGGCCGAGTCGACGAAGGGATGGCGTTGATCGACGAGGCGACCGTCGCGGCCGTCTCAGGCGAGTTGAGCCCCTTGAGCACAGGCGTCATCTACTGCAACACGATCACGGCGTGCGAGGAGCTCGCCGACTACCGGCGCGCGGGCGATTGGACCGAGGCCGCGAAGCGCTGGTGCGAGCGGCAGGCGATCGCGGGCTTCCCAGGGATGTGCCGCGTCTACCGCGCGTCGATCATGCGGCTGCGCGGGGCCTGGGGCGAAGCCGAGCAGGAAGCGAGGCGCGCGTCGGACGAGCTGCTCGACTTCAACGTCGCCTACGCGGCGGAGGCCTTCTACGAGATCGGCGAGGTCCGGCTGCGGATGGGAGACGTCGCAGCTGCCGAGGAGGCGTTCACGCAGGCGCACGAGCTCGGGCGGGACCCCCAGCCCGGGCTCGCCCTTCTCCGGCTCGCGCAGCAGAACGTCGAGGGAGCGGCCTCCTGCATCGAATCGGCGCTCGACGACGAGTCGCGTGACCTTCACCGCGCACGCCTCCTGCCCGTCGACGTCTCCGGCGCGCTCGCGGCGGGAGACCTCGAACGGGCGCGCGCGGCCGCGACCGAGCTCGAAGAGATCGCCCACACGTACGGAACCGACGCACTCCGCGCCGCGTCGTCGGGCGCGCGGAGCGCGCTGAAGCTCGCCGAAGGCGACGCCGCCGAGGCGATCCGCGCCGCGAAGCGGGCGCTCAGCCTCTGGCAGAGCGTCGACGCGCCGTACGAGGCGGCGCAGGCGCGGATGCTTCTCGCGGCCGCGTTCGCGGGCAGGGGGAACAGTGAGAACGCCGTCCGCGAGCTTCGCTCGGCCGCTTCGGCGTTCGACCGGCTTGGCGCAGCGCTCGACGCCGGCCGCGCGCGCGAGCGGCTCGAAGCGCTCGGCGCCGACGCGGCCACCCAACGCGGCGACGGCCGCGCGACACGCACGTTCCTCTTCACGGACATCGTCCGTTCGACGAACCTCGTGGAAGCGATCGGCGACGACGCGTGGGGCGATCTCGTGCGCTGGCACGACCAGACGCTCCGCGGGCTTTTCGCAGCCCACCAAGGCGAGGAGGTCGACCACGCCGGCGACGGATTCTTCGTCGCCTTCGCCAACTCGTCGGTCGCGGTCGAGTGCGCGGTGGCAATCCAGCGCAAGCTCGCCGAGCACAGGCGCGAGCAGGGGTTCGCGCCGCAGGTACGAATCGGCATCCACAGCGCCGAGGCGTCGCGGCAGGGCGCCGGCTACAAGGGGCGCGGCGTGCACGAGGCAGCGCGGATCTCGGCGCTCGCGGACGGCGGCGAGATCGTGGCAAGCGCCGAGACGGTCGCCGCGAAGAAGCCGCGCTTCCCCGTCTCCGAGCCGCGGCAGGTCAACCTCAAAGGCATCGAGGCACCGGTCGAAGTCGTCTCGATCGACTGGCGCTGATGGACGTCACCCGGCTCGGGCAGGCGGGCCTCCACGGCTGGCGTGAGCGGGTCGCCGACCCGATCGCGAGGCGCGCTCCCGTGGCCGACGACGTCGTGCGCGCCGCCTTCGGCGCGGTCTTCTTCGCTCTCTCGCTCGCCTACGTCGTGAAGTCCCTGCGGGCGCTCGCGCGCGAGCTCCGGAGGCCCGGCTCCTAGGCGGACTCTTCGGCGAGCTCGTCGAGCTCGTCCGCCGCGCGCCCGCCGCTCGTCACGAGCGTGGGCTTCAGGCTCTTCTGGATCGTCTCCTTGGTGATCACGCACTTGGAGACGTCCTTGCGCGAGGGAAGTTCGAACATCACGTCGAGAAGCGCCTGCTCGATGATCGAGCGGAGGCCGCGGGCGCCGGTCTCGCGCTCGAGCGCCTTGTCCGAGATCGACCAGAGCGCGTCGTCGGTGAAGACGAG
>DASZKB010000042.1:0-2704 GCA_035947475.1 Gaiellaceae bacterium
CCTGCACGTCTGCATCGGCCAGGAGGCCATCGCGTCCGGTGTCTGTCGCGCCCTCGGCGAAGGCGACGTCATCGCGTCCACACACCGCGCGCACGGGCACACGATCGCGAAGGGCACGCACCCGAACGCGCTCATGGCGGAGCTCTACGGGAAGGTCGAGGGCTGCAGCCGCGGATACGGCGGCTCCATGCACCTCTACGACATCGAGAACGGGAACATGGGCGCGAACGCGGTCGTCGGCGGTGGGATCCCGGCGATGGTCGGCGCCGCGCTCGCCTTCAAGATGCGCGGCGAGTCCCGTGTCGCCGTCCCGTTCTTCGGCGACGGGGCCACGAACATCGGGACCTTCCACGAGTCGCTCAACCTCGCGCAGCTGTGGCGGCTGCCGGTCGTCTTCGTGTGCGAGGACAACGGCTACGCCGAGTCGACGCCGAAGCACCAGCAGCTTCCGATCGAGGACCTCTCGAAGCGCGCCGCCGCGTACGACATGGAGACGATCACGGTCGACGGCCAGGACGTGGAGGCGGTATACGGCGCCGCCCAGCAGGCTCTTGCGCACGCGCGCGAGGGAAACGGCCCGGTGTTCCTCCTCTGCAACACGCACCGCCTCACCGGACACTACGTCGGCGACCCGCAGGTCTACCGCCCGAAGGACGAGCTGCCGAGGCTCCGCAAGGAGCAGGACCCGCTCGAGAAGCTGCGCGCGAAGCTCGAGCTCTCGGAGGAGGACTGGAACGAGCTCGACGAGGAGGCGACGCGGATCGCCGACGAGTCGGTCGAGTTCGCGAAGAGCGGCACCGACCCCGAGCCCGACGACGCGCTGAAAAACGTCTATGCCTGACGTCAGCTACCGCGAGGCGATCCGCGACGCGATGAGCCAGGCCATGCGTCGCGATGACGACGTGTTCATCATGGGCGAGGACATCGCCGAGATGGGTGGCTCGATGGCGGTCACGCAGGGGATGCTCGAGGAGTTCGGACCCGAGCGCGTCCGCAACACCCCGATCTCCGAGGCCGCGATCGTCGGGGCCGGGATCGGGGCCGCGATGCAGGGCATGCGCCCGATCGTCGAGATCATGTACCAGGACTTCACGACGCTCGCGATGGAGCAGATCGTGCTCCAGGCCGCGAAGCACCGCTACATGTCGGGCGGCCAGGTGAAGGTGCCGCTCACGATCCGGACGCAGGGCGGGGCCGGGTGGTCGCCCGGCGCCCAGCACGCCCAGCAGCTCGAGGCGTGGTTCGTGCACGTGCCCGGCCTCAAGGTCGTGTTCCCGTCCACGCCGGAAGACGCGCGCGGGCTCCTCTGGTCGTCGATCTACGAGGACAACCCGGTCATCTTCTTCGAGCACCGGACGCTCTACGGGATCAAAGGCGACGTCCCCGACGGCGACGTGGGCGGGATCGAGCTCGGAAAGGCCCGCGTCCATCGCGAGGGCGACGACGTCACGATCGTCGCGACCGGTCGACTGGTGCACGAGTCCCTGAAGGCGGCGCAGGACGCCGAGGGCGAGGGGATCTCGGTCGAGGTGGTCGACCCGCGCACGCTCCAGCCGCTCGACGAGGAGACGCTCATCGAATCGGTCAAGAAGACGAACCGCTGCGTCGTCGCCCACGAGGCGGTCACCCGCATGGGGTGGGGGGCGGAAGTGGCGGCGCTCGTCCAGGAGAAGGCGTTCGACTGGCTCGACGCCCCCGTCGAGCGGGTCGGGGCGAAGTTCACGCCGCTCCCGTTCGCGCCGGTGATGGAGCAATACGTCGTTCCGCACGCCGCGGACGTCCTGAACGCCGTCAAGCGCACCGTCGCCCGGGAGAGCTAGCGCGTGGCCACCCAGGTCACGCTTCCCCGGCTCGGCCAGGGCATGGAGACCGGCACGATCGTCCGCTGGCTGAAGTCGGAGGGCGATCAGGTCGAGAAGGGCGAGGCGCTCTACGAGCTCGACACCGAGAAGGTGACGCAGGAGGTCGAGGCCGACAAGAGCGGCGTCCTCCTCAGGATCCTCGCCCAGGAGGGTGAGGAGATCGAGGTCGGGAAGGCGATCGCCGTGATCGGCGAGGAGGGCGAGCAGGTCGACGAGACAGAGGCCGAGACGGAGGCGCGCGTCCCGCCCGGGACGGAGGAAGACGAGACCCCCGGGCGCCTCGAGCCGGGGGAGACCGAGCCGGGCGTCGAGAAGCCCGCCGAGGCGCCCGCGCGGGAGGACGAGCGTGAGCGCGGGCGCGAGAGGAGGGAGGCGGAGGAGGAGCCGACGCAGATCACGCAGCCCGACCGCGTCGCGGCGACGACCGACGGCGGCCGCGTCAAGGCGTCGCCCCTCGCGCGGCGGATCGCTAAGGAGCGGGGCATCGAGCTCTCCGGCGTCAAGGGCACCGGGCCGGAAGGCCGCATCGTCGCCGAGGACGTCGAGCGGGCCGCCGCGGCGCCCGCGCCGGCGCCGGCCGTCGCGCCGACCCCGCCGGACGAGGTCGAGGTCGTGAAGCTGAACCAGATGCGGCGGACGATCGCTCGCCGCATGAGCGAGGCCTGGCAGGCGCCGCACTTCCAGATCGCGATGTCCGCCGACATGAGCGCCGCCGTCCGTCTCCGCGAGGCGCTCGTCGCCCGGACGGGCGAAGGGGCGCCGCGGCCGACCTACTCGGACATCCTCACGAAGGCGTGCGCCCATGCGCTCATGCGCCACCGCGAGATGAACGCGCTCTTCGC
>DASZKB010000043.1:0-1648 GCA_035947475.1 Gaiellaceae bacterium
AGCCAGACGCTCTGGCCCAGCTCCGAAACCTGCTGCAGTCGTGTCTCAGCCATGGTGAACCGCCTCCATATCTTCGATCTTCTCGAGTCTTTTTCTGTAACGCTCGCCCCCGTCGAAGCGGGCCTGTAGGAACGCGCGCACGAGGTCGGCCGCGAGCTCGGCGCCGACGACCTCGGAGCCCAGGCATAGGACGTTCATGTCGTCGTGCTCGACGCCCTGGTGCGCCGAGTAGACGTCGTGGCAGATCGCGGCCCGCACGCCGGGGAGCTTGTTCGCCGCCACCGAGGCGCCCACGCCCGAGCCGCAGACGAGGACGCCGCGCTCGGCCTCGCCGGCGAGCACGGCCTCGCCGATCTCGCGGGCCTTGTCGGGGTAGTCGACGCGCGGCTCCGGCGCGTCCGTCCCGAGATCGACCCCCTCGTGCCCCAGCTCTTCGAGCACCTCGAGGACCCGTTCCCGAAGCTTCACGCCGCGGTGATCGAAAGCGACCGCGACCCTCATGGAATCTACGTTACCCGGCGCGCGTTTAGGCAATCGTTCCGCGGAGATGAGGGAGGGGATGAGCGACCACGAGCTCTGGCGAGAGCTGGGACAGCAGCTCCGCGTCGACTCGATCCGGTGCAGCGCGAGCGCGAAGTCGGGGCACCCGACCTCGGCGATGTCCGCCGCCGACCTCATGGCCGTCCTCGCCGGCAAGTACCTCCGCTACGACTTCGCCGAGCCGAAGAGCCCTAACAACGACCGCCTCGTCTTCTCGAAGGGGCACGCCTCGACCCTCCTCTACGCGCTCTACAAGGCCGCGGGGGCGATCGACGACGAGGAGCTCATGACCTACCGCCAGTTCGGAAGCCGGCTCGAGGGCCATCCGACGCCGATCCTCCCGTGGGTCGACGTCGCGACCGGCTCGCTGGGCCAAGGCCTTCCCATCGGCGTCGGCATGGCGCTCGCCGCCAAGCGGCTCGAGCGCGTCCCGGCGCGGATCTGGGTCCTCTGCGGGGACAGCGAGATGGCCGAGGGCTCGATGTGGGAGGCGTTCGAGCACGCCGGTTTCTACGAGCTCGACAACCTCGTCGCGATCCTCGACGTGAACCGCCTCGGGCAGACCGGCGAGACGATGCACGGGTGGGACGTCGACGCGTACGTCCGGCGGGCCGAGGTGGCCGGCTGGAGGGCGATCGCGATCGACGGCCACGACGTCGGCGAGATCGATCGCGCCTACGCCGACGCCGTCGAAACGACCGGACGGCCTACCGCGATCGTCGCGCGGACGGTCAAGGGCAAGGGCGTCTCGTTCGTCGAGAACCAGATGGGGTTCCACGGGAAGGCGCTCGACAAGGAGAAGGTCGACGCCGCCATCGAGGAGCTCGGAGGCATCCGCGATCTCCGGGTCGAGGTCGCGAAGCCAGCCGGCGACGGGCGCGCGCGCGCCTTCCCCGGCGGCGAGCTGCAACTGCCGCGGTACGAGGTCGGCGAGAAAGTGGCCACACGGAACGCCTACGGCGAAGCGCTCGCCGCCCTCGGCGCGGCGCGCGGAGACGTCGTCGCTCTCGACGGCGAGGTCTCGAACTCGACGTTCTCCGAGATCTTCCGCGACGCCCACCCGGAGCGGTACTTCGAGATGTACATCGCCGAGCAGCAGCTCGTCGGC
>DASZKB010000044.1:0-5395 GCA_035947475.1 Gaiellaceae bacterium
CGCCATCTCCCAGTCGCGCGCATCCGGCGGGAACCCGAGCCGCACGTTCGCGTCGAACGTGTCGGCGCCGTTCTCCTGGAGCATGTAGGCGCGCAGCTTGTTCACGAGGCCGATCCCGCGCCCCTCATGGCCGGTGACGTACACGAGGACACCGCGGCCCTCCGCCGAGATGGTGCGCGCGGCCTCTCGCAGCTGCGTGCCGCAGTCGCAGCGGAGGGAGCCGAGGGCGTCGCCGGTCAGGCACTCCGAATGCAGCCTCGTGAGCACCGCGCGGCCGTCACCGAGGTCGCCGCGGACGAGCGCGAGGTAGACGCGCCCCGACGGAACCTCGAACGCGCGCAGCTCGAACTCCCCGAAGCTCGTGCCGAGGGGAAGGGCAGCGACCTCGTGAATGGACACGGGGCGGTTACTTTAGTGCGGTGCGCGCAGCCGTTGGCAACGACATGCGGGCGCGCGCCGTGCGTTTCGTCGCTCCGTACCGCGTCGACGTCGGCGAGGTGCCGGTCGGCGAGCCGGAGCCCGGCGAAGTCCTCGTGCGCGCGGAGTTCTCGGGGATAAGCGGCGGGACGGAGCTCCTCGCGTACCGCGGCGAGGTCGATTCGAGCGTTCCGAGGGACGAGACGCTCGGCGCGCTCGCGGGAAGCTTCGAGTATCCGTTCACGTACGGCTACAGCAGCGTGGGGATCGTCGAAGGCTCTCGGAGCGACGTCCGTGAAGGGGAGCGCGTCTTCGCGTTCCACCCACACCAGGACCGCTTCGTCGTCTCGGCCCGCGACGTCGTTCCCGTCGGGGCGCTCGACGCGCGCGCCGCGACCCTCTTCCCGCTCGTCGAGACGGCGCTTCAGCTGACGCTCGACGCCGGCATTCGCTACGGCGAGGTCGCAGCGGTGCTCGGCCTCGGGTCGGTCGGGATCCTCACGGCAACCCTGCTCGCGCGAAGCGGCGCCCATGTGGTCGGGAGTGACCCGAAGCCGTGGCGGCGGGAGGCGGCGCGCTCGTACGGGCTCCAGGCGGTCTCGCCGGCGGAGATTGGCGACGCCGTTGCGGCGGCCTCACGCGGCCGGGGCGCGGACGCCCTCGTCGAGGCGACGGGCGATCCGGACGTGCTCGGCGAGAGCCTCGGGCTTCTCGCTACCGAGGGCGTCGCGCTCGTCGCCTCCTGGTACGGCGCGAAGCCGGTCACGCTCCCGCTCGGTGGGGACTTCCACCGGCGCCGTCTCGAGATCCGAAGCACCCAGGTCTCGACGATCGGGAGCCGAGCGCCGCGGTGGGACCGCCGGCGCAGACTCGAGACGACGCGCACGCTTCTCGAGGAGCTTTCCGTGTCCGCGCTCGCGTCGCACACGTTCCCGTTCGAGCGCGCGCCGGACGCGTACGCCGCCCTCGACCGAGGGGACGACGGGCTTCTCCACGTCGCGCTCGCGTACGGATGAGCGGCGGGTTCGAGATCGGCGCGGGGGCGGCGCTCCGGGCGCTCCACCGGATCCCGTGGCTTCCACCCCCGGAGGGAGATCTCCACGCCCACGACTACCGCATCGAGGTGGTCGTCGAGCGCGCGGCCCTCGACGAGCGCGGGATGGTCTGCGACCTCGACCTCGTCCAGGCCGCGCTCCGCGACGCCGTCGGCGCGCTCGAGGGCAAGGACCTCGACGCGATCCGCCCTCCCGACGCCGAGGCGGTCACGGTCGAGATTCTCGCCCGCTGGTTTCACGAACGGCTCGCGGACGCGATTCGCTCCGCGGGCGGCGAGGCGCTCGCCGTGCGGGTCTGGGAGTCGGCGACCGCCTTCGGCGGCTACCGCGCCCCGGTCACGACGAGCTCGGAATAGGCGGCGAGGCAGCGGTCCGCGCACGCCTCCCAGGTGAACGTCGCGAGCACGCGCTCCCGCGCGTTTCGCCCGAGCCGCTCGGCAAGGCGGCGGTCGGCGAGCACCTCGGTGAGCCGCGCGCGGAGCTCTTCGACGTTTCCCGGCTCGACGAGAAAGCCGGTCACGCCGTCCTCGACGACCTCGGGCAACCCGCCCACCGCGCTCGCGACGACGGGCGTCCCGCTCGCCATCGCCTCGAGCGCGGCGAGGCCGAGGAGCTCGGAAACGGCGATCTCGCGCCCGTAGCGCGTCCGGTGCACCGACGGGAGGGCGAGGACCTCCGCGTGGCGGTAGAGCGCGGGTAGATCCGAGTCGGGGACGGCGCCGAGAAACCGGACGCGGCGCCCGGCGGCGAGCCGTTCGAGAAGGCGGGGATAGTCACGCTCGGGCGGGTCGGGGTCGTGGCCGGCCGAGCCGGCGATGCGGAGCTCGGCGTCCTCCGGCAGCGCTTCGATCAGCCGGTCGATCCCCTTGTGAGGCGTCACGCGTCCGACGAAAAGGACTCCGCTTCGGACGGCGTCGCGGTCGGGCGAGAAGCGATCCGGGTCGGCGCCGCCGTAGATCACCCGCGTTCGAGACGGCGGCGCGCCGAGCTCGCGCGCAGAATAGGCCGACACCGTGAGAAAGCGGTCGAAGAGCCGCGGGAGCAGGCCGGCCCAGTCGCCTCCGCCGAGGCCGTGGTCGGTGACGGCTGCCGGGAACCGCCGAACGAGCGCGTGCACGGCCGCGAGCCGGCTCGGCGTGCTGCGCAGGTGGTGCGCGTGGACCACGTCCGCGCCGCCGAGGGCATGACCGAGCCCGAGCGCGACAGGATGCGCCGGGTGCCCGCCGAGGAACGCAAGCGAGCGGAGGACGCGGACGCGGAGGCCGCCGGGCTCGCGCCACCTCCGCCCGGCCCGTCCGAAGGTCACGAGCTCGCAGTCGACCCGGCGGGCGTGCGCTCGGCCGAGCTCGAGCGCGTAGCGCTCACCGCCCCCGTAGATCCCCGCCGGGCCGAAGGGCGTCGGAGCGACGTGGACGACCCGCATCTCGTTCTCCCGCTCGTCACGCTAGGCGATCCCCGCCGCCTGAGCGGGGGCTATCTGTACCACCGGCGGATGGCCGAGGCGGCGCCGGAGCACCGGGCGCGGCTCGTCTTCGTCTCCTTTCCAGAGCGGGTCTTCCCGCTCCCTGCTCTGCGCAGTGGGGCGGTGCTTCGACGGACGAAGGAGCTTCGGGCGAGCGCGGTCCTGCTCGACTCGATCGCGTCCGCGTTCGCCGCGCCTGCGATCGCGGCCGGGCGGTTCGACGTACCGGTCGTCGGCGTCCTCCACCAGCCGCCGGGCGGGATCGACCACGTGGCCGCGCGTGCGAACGCGCAGGCGCTCCTCGACCGGCTGGCGTGGCGGCGCGCCGAGCTTCTGATCGTGGCGAGCGAGCACCTGGCGGAGGAGCTCGTCGCCGCCGGGTTCGAGCGCGTCCGCATTCGCGTGGTGCCGCCGGGTCGCGACGTCGCGCCCGCTTCAGACGCTCCCCACCCGGATCTGCGCCAAGGGCGGCGGGCCGCCTTCCTCACCGTCGCGAACTGGCTGCCGCGCAAGGGGATCCTCGAGCTTCTCGACGCGTTCGCCCGCCTCCCGGCCGACACGGCGACGCTCCACCTTGCCGGCGACCACTCCGCGGACGCGCGCTACGCGGCGCGTGTGCGCTCCCGCCTGGCCGAACGTGACCTCGCGGGACGCGTGGTCGCGCACGGGCGCCTCGCCCGCGAGGAGGTGGCCGCGCTCTACCGCTCGGCGGACGCCTTCGCGCTCCCCGCGTATCGCGAGCCGTACGGGACGGTCTGGGGCGAGGCGATGGCGCTCGGGCTCCCGGTCGTCGGCTGGCGAGCCGGGAACCTCCCGTTCCTGGCCGAGCACGAGCGCGAGGCCTTGCTCGTCGAGCCGGGCGACCTCGGCGCGCTGTCGGACGCTCTCATGCGCCTCGCGTCCGAGGAGGAGCTGCGCGCACGGCTCGGAGCGGCGGCGAAGCGTCGCGCGCTCGAGCGGCCGACGTGGCAGGACTCGGCGGCTCTCTTCTTCGCCGCGGTTCGGGAAGCCCTCGAGCTGCACGAGCATCGACCCGCCTCGCGCGCTTCCGGGCGGCGCGGTCCGCGAAAGAGCGCATGATCGCCCGCGGGCCGTCGTGCTCGAAGGCCCGAAGCCCGGTCCGGAGCTGACGGCGGATCGTCCCGGGCGGCGCGGGCGCGAAGAGCGCCGCCGTGCCACAAGCCGGCTCGAGAGCTCGGCGCTTCAGCGGGCCAACGCGCACCCTCGCGAGAACGTCCGGCGGCACCGGCGCGTCGAGGAGCCGCTGCGAGAGCGAGAGGACGGCGTAAAGCGCCGTGCGGGCGCCCGTCACCGCGGCGCGCTCGGAGACGGCCTCCCAGTCGAGCTCGGCGCCGTCGCGCCGCAGGAGCTCCGCGACGTCGCACAGGGACCGAAGGCGAAGCGGCGAGCGCGTTCGGTGGACCGCGAGATGGAGGAGCGTGTCCTCGCGGGACAGCGTGCGGATGGTCGAGCCGCCGACCGCGACCGGCCGCGCCCGCTCCCAGACACCCGGGTCGGCGCGGAAGCGGTCGGCCGGCCAGAGAGCCCAGTGAAGCTCGAGGCAAACTTGGCGGCGAGCGCTCCTCCGGAAGTACGGCTCGTCGTGGTGGGAGTGCGTCCACTGGTCACCGAGCGGCTCGCTTCTGTGGTCGAAGCCCAGCGAGCGGAGTACGGAACGGGCGGCCGGTAGGTCGTCCGGACGAACGAGGATGTCGACGTCTGCCGCAGGGCGAAGCGCCAAGTTGCCGTAGACCGTCTCCGCCAGCACGACGCCCTTGACCGCAAGCGAGTCGACGCCCGCGCCGCGAAGGGCCGAGGTCACCTCGTCGAGGTCCTCGGCGAGCGCCGTGTTGCGCAGGAGGGTCGCGTAGAGAGGCCGCTGCGCGCGCGCCGTCCAACCGGCGGGCATCGCGATCCCGTCGGGAGGATGTCGCAGGGTCGCGGCGACAAGAGGGAGCACCTCGTGACCTGCCGCCTCGTTCCACAGCCGTTCGAGGTCGATCCCGGATCGCAGGAGCTCGGCGAGGCGCCGCTCGTCCTCGCCGTCGATCCGCGTCCGGGCGGCGAGGCAGAGAACGCGATGCTCAGCTCTCATGAGCGCGCGGCCCGGATCCGCGCGGCTCACGGCTGCGTCCTCGCCGGTTCGGGGCGCACGTCCTTCCCCATGAGAACGACATCCAGGAAGGCGTCGCGACGGCGGAGATGCCGGCGCCTGACTCCTTCGCGTCGATAGCCGAGACGCTCGTACAGCGCGATCGCAGGCGCGTTGTGCGCGAAGACGGAGAGCTCGAGCTTCGAGACGCCGACGTCTCTCGCCCACGCCTCCGCCGCGGCCAAGAGAGCGCGGCGGAGGCGTGGGCGAGGGAGGTCGGCGTCTCGAAGCTCGAGCTCTCCGTCTTCGCGCACAACGCGCCTGCGATCGCGCTGTACGAGCGTCTCGGCTATCGACGCGAAGGAGTCA
>DASZKB010000045.1:0-4994 GCA_035947475.1 Gaiellaceae bacterium
GGGGCGGGAGCTTGCGGCCTCCCGCCCCGTGTCCCGGCCGGACTCCCGCTAGAAGCGCCTTTCGAGGAGCCTCCGGATATCGGCACGGTCGAGCCGTGCCCGGTCGATCCCGGCGCCGCCGTTCACGCGGTCGCGCCGGCCGTCCCGCGCGAAGAACGTGTCGTTCCCCGCATATCCGAACATCGCGTCGCGCCCTCCGCCGCCGCTCAGCGTGTCGCGCCCGGCGTGCCCGAGAAGCCGATCGCCGCCGTCTCCCCCGCGCAGGACGTCGTTGCCCGCGCCGCCGCGGATGCGGTCGTCGCCGCCCAACCCGCAGATCACGTCACGGCCGGCGGTTCCGGTAAGGAGGTCGTCGCCCGGCGTCCCGACGATCGTGCAGTCCGTGGAAGGCATCGCCAGGACGTATTCCCACGGCGGCGGCGAATCGGGCGCGACGTCGGTGAATTCGTTGTCGATCGTTGCGCGGATGAGGAACCCGAACCCGGTTGTGTAGCCGAGGTCGGCGCGGCTGATTCGCACGGCGAGACCATCGGACCAAGAGACGTGGAAGGATCGGCGCGGGCGCGCCTCGCGCCAGCCGGCGCCCGTCCACCGGAGGAGGAACGTCATTTCGGTCGTCAACGGAGACCCCGCGTCCACGCCCAACAAGTAGTCCGCCCCGCCCGCGCCCGGATCACCGGTGCCCGCGTTACGGTCGGCGTCGAAGAGGACGACGTACGCATCGTAGGGCGCGAGCCGCGTCCGGTTCACCACCCCGATCGTCATCCGGATCAGCCCGCCAGCGTCGTTGTCGACCGTGATGGTCGCGAGGTCAGGCGCCTCACCGGCCTCGGCGTCGCCGACCGGGTCGTCGAACACCGTTGGGATACGCGCGGAGCTGCGGGCGCGCTGGACACCCGCATCGAACGGAGCTCCCGCCACGAGCGCATGCCCGAAAGCCGAGAGGCGTGCGTCGTGCGCAGGTCTCGGAGCCGCCGACCCGGAAGCCGCAAGGATGAGCGCGAACGCTGCGACAAAAGGCATTACAAGTCTCGCTCGCATCGTCTCCTCCTCCGCGTTGACGACGGTGAGGGTACTAGACGCGAGTTATCTAGTCAATTACTAGATACTGAGGTGACCGCACCCGCGGACGCGGACGAGACCAGCGCCGCGTATTTCGCGAAGACGCTTGTCACCGGGTAGCGCGCGGGCCGGGGCTGCCAGTCCCGAAGACGCGCTTCGAGCTCGTCGTCGGACAGCTCGACGCGAAGCTCACGCGCCTCGACGTCGACCACGATCGGGTCGCCTTCGGCGACCGCAGCAAGCGGGCCGCCGCGGGCCGCCTCGGGTGAGACGTGGCCGACCATGAGGCCGTGCGTGGCTCCCGAGAAGCGCCCGTCGGTGACGAGCGCGACCTCCTCGCCGAGCCCCGCGCCGACGATCGCGCCGGTCACCTCGAGCATCTCGCGCATTCCCGGCCCGCCGGCCGGGCCCTCGTACCGGATGAGCACGACGTCGCCCGGCCGGATGGCGCGGCTCTTCACCGCCGCGAAGCAGTCCTCCTCCGAGTCGAAGACCCGGGCAGGGCCGCGGTGGTGCAAGCGCTCGTGCCCGGCGAGCTTCACGACACATCCCTCAGGCGCCAGGTTGCCGTGCAGGATCGCGAGCCCGCCCGTCGGCTTCAGCGGGCGCTCGATCGGGACGACCACGTCCTGGCCCGGCCGCTCTTCGACGGCGGTGGCGATCTCGCCGAGCGAGCGGCCGTCCACGTTGGGCGCATCGCCGTGGACGAGGTCACGCTTGAGGAGCTCGCGCGCGACGAGCGCGACGCCCCCCGCCTCGAAGACGTCCGTCGCGACGTAGCGGCCCCCCGGCTTGAGGCTGGCGACGATGGGCGTCCGCGCGGCGATCGCGTCGAAGTCGTCGATCGCGAACGGGATGTCGAGCTCGTGCGCGATGGCGAGGATGTGGAGCACGCCGTTCGTCGAGCCGCCCGTGGCGGCGATCGACGCGGCGGCGTTCTCGAGCGCCTCTCGCGTGATGATCTGCGAAGGCCGGACGTCGCGCCGGACGAGGTCCATGGCCAGCTCGCCCGCCCGGCGTGCCGCCTCCTCCTTGGTCGGGTGGACGGCCGGGATCCCGTTCAGCCCGGCGGGGCTGATGCCGAGGAATTCGAGCGCGGTTGCCATCGTGTTCGCGGTGTACTGGCCACCGCAGGCGCCCACGCCGGGGCAAGCCACTGTCTCGAGCTCATGGACGTCGGCGGCGCTCATCGTGCCGGCGGCGTGCGCGCCGACCGCCTCGAAGACGTCCTGGATCGTGACGTCGCGCCCGCGGAAGCGCCCAGGCGCGATCGATCCGTTGTAGAGGACGAGCCCCGGAAGGTCGAGGCGCGCCAGCGCCATGACGGCGGCCGGGATCGTCTTGTCGCAGCCGACCAGGCAGACGACGCCGTCGAGCAGGTGCCCGCGTACGACGAGCTCGATCGAGTCCGCGATCACCTCGCGCGACACGAGCGACGCGCGCATCCCCTCGGTCCCCATAGAGACGGCATCCGACACGGACACGGTGTTGAACTCGACCGGCGTCCCGCCCGCGGCGCGGATGCCGTCCTTGACCTGCTGGGCAAGCTCGCGCTGGTTGTAATTGCACGGCATGGTCTCGATCCACGTGGTCGCGACGCCGACGAGCGGGCGCGAGAGGTCCTCGTCCGTGAAGCCGATCGCCTTCAGCATCGCCCGCGCGGGGGCGCGGTCCGGGCCCTCGGTGAGCGCGAGGCTCGCGCGCTTGCCGGGCGCAGGGGGCCGCTCGTACGGATCGCGGCTCACGGCCGCGATCCTACTCCCGCTCGACGGGAAGGCCGCGTGCGGCCCAGTCGCTCCACGACCCCGGGTAGAGCTTTGCGTCGGAGCGCCCCGCCCGCTCCAGCGCGAGCAAGTCGACGCAGGCCGTCACGCCCGAGCCGCAGTACACGACGACCTCGTCGCCCGCGAGGATCGGATCGGGGACGGGAAGCGCGTCGGTGAACGGATGGTTCCACGCCCCTGGGATGTGGCCGGCGACCGGATCGATCGGCTCCTGGTCGCCGCGGAACCGCTCGGGAGCGCGCGCGTCGACGATCACGAGACCGTCCTCGCCGAGGCGCCGGGCGAGCTCGTCGGCCTCGATGGTGTCGTCGCTTCGCTCGCGCGGCTCGAAGCTGGCGGGCTCGACGGTCTCCTCGCCGTCGCGGAGCGGCCCGAGCCACGCCGCCATCCCGCCGTCGAGAACCGCGACGTCCTCGTGGCCGAAATGGCGCAGCAGCCACCAGAGGCGGGCCGCTCCTCCGGTCATGCCCTGGTCGTAGGCGACCACGAAGACGCCCGTGCCGATCCCAGCGCGGGAGGCCGCGGCGGAGAAGTCGTCGGTCGAGGGAAGCGGGTGCCGCCCGCCGACCGTCCCCGGCGGCTGCGCGACGGAGAGCTCGTTCTCCACGTCCAGGAACGAAGCGCCCGGGATGTGGCTCTCGAGATAGAGCTCGCGGCCGCGCTCGGGCTTGCCGAGCTCCCACCGGCAATCGACGAACTGGTACCGCACGGGAGCGAGTCTAGGAGGAGCCGAGCCGGTAGATCGTCCCGTTGTGCGACGCAAGGTAGAGCTCGCCGCGGGCGCTCTCGCCGAAGGACGAGAGGAGCGGGACGGTGAAGGGCTCGCGCCGGTGCCTCACCGCTCGTCCGCCCGAGACGCGGAAGCTCCAGACAGCACCGCTGCAGTAGTCGCCGTAGAAGTAGCGGCCGCGAAGGGCCGACATGCGCGAGCCGCGGTAGACGAACCCGCCCGTGACGGCGCAGGTGCCGCCGCCGAGGGGGTAAACGACGATCGGCCTGACGAGCCTCCCCGCGCGGTTCGGCCGCTTGTTCTCGTAGACGGCGCGGCCTTCGTAGACGTCCCACCCGTAGTTCTCGAGGCCGCGGCTGCGCCGGCGCGTGAAGCTCACCTCCTCCCACGCCGCCTGGCCCACGTCGCCGACGTAGAGATCGCCGGTCCTGCGATCGAACGAGAAGCGCCACGGGTTGCGGAGCCCGTAGCCGACGATCCGCCAGCGCGAGCGCGGCCGGTCCACGTTGCGGCGGAGGATCTTGCCGAGCTTCGTCGAGAGGCGCTGCGCTCGGTTCTGGGGGTCGCCGGCGCTGCCCCCGTCGCCGAGGCCGACGTAGAGGCGGCCGCCCGGGCCGAAGGCGAGCTGGCCCCCGTTGTGGTTTGCGTACGGCTGGTCCACGAAGAGAAGCCGCCGGCGCGTCCGCTCGCGAACCCGGCGCCCGTTGGAGCGGTACTGAACGACGCGCGTGTCGCCGTTTCGATCGGTGTAGTGGACGTAGACCTTGCGGTTGCGCTCATAGCGGGGGTGGAAGGCGACCGCGAAGAGCCCCTGCTCTCCCCCGCTCGAGACCTGGTCGCGGATGTCCAGGAACGGGGTTGTGCGTACCCGTCCGCGCACGATCACCCGGATGCGCCCGGGCTGCTCGACGACGTAGAGGCGGTTCGGCTCACTCGGCGTCGCCGCGACGTGTGTCGGGGACGCGAACCCCGACGCCACCCGGCGGAGCCGCAGGCGGAGCTCCGATTCGTCCTGCACCGGAGCGGGGCGCGTCCTCGGAGGCGACGGCGGCTGCTCTCTCGCCCCTTCGGACGACGCGGGCGCCGTGCCCTCCTCGTTCGCTCCGCACGCGGCAAGCGCGCCGACGACCAGGACGAGAAGGGCGAGCGCGAGGCGCATCGTCGCCAGGGTACCCGTGGCGGGTCAGGTTCCCCTGGTGACCGTCAAGACGGTCCAGGGAAGGGGCGTTCGGACACGCTCCACCCGCCCGGCGCGCGCCGCGAAGCGCACGAACTCACGGCGCGACCAGTGGTTCACGTGCCCCGGCGTGTTCCCGCGCGCGCGGACGTACCGCCCCGACGCGACGTTGAGAACCCGCCAGAGGGGCTCGCGCGGCACGCTCACGACGAGCGCGCGCGACGACACGCGGGCGAGCTCG
>DASZKB010000046.1:0-2182 GCA_035947475.1 Gaiellaceae bacterium
CGCTGGTAGAGGGACTGCGCCTTCAGCGCCTGGATCAGGTGGTTGACGAGCTGCGCGTTTCGCGGGTCGTAGAGGTTCTCGAGCCGGAGCGCGCGCTCGACCTTCTCGATCCCGGACGGGAGCGGTGACACGGTCTTGAACTTCTCGTCGAAGAGGTAGTCGGCATCGCCGTAGTCCGCCTCTTCGCCGCGCGCGGCCTGCTTCGACTGGACGCCCTGAAGCGTGCGAACCACGCGCGCGAAGTCGTAGTACGTGCGCGCCGCCGTCTCCGGCTCGCCGGAGATGATGAGCGGGGTGCGCGCCTCGTCGACGAGGATCGAGTCGACCTCGTCGACGATCGCGTACGCGTAGCCGCGCTGGACGGTCGTTTCGAGGCTCGTCGCCATGTTGTCGCGCAGGTAGTCGAAGCCGAACTCGGAGTTCGTCCCGTAGACGATGTCGGCCGCGTACGCTTCTCGCCGCTCGTCGAACGGCATCAAATTGCGGATGTAGGCCGCCCGCATCCCGAGCGCGTGGTAGATCGGCCCCATCCACTCGGTGTCCCGCTTCGCGAGGTAGTCGTTCACCGTGACGAGGTGGACGTTCTGCCCCGTGAGCGCGTTCAGGTAGAGCGGCATCGTTGCCACGAGCGTCTTGCCCTCGCCCGTCTTCATCTCGGCGATATCGCCTTCGTGGAGCACGATCGCGCCCATGACCTGGACGTCGAAAGGCCGCATGCCGACCGACCGGCGCGCCGCTTCGCGAACGGCCGCGAAGGCCTCGAACAGGAGCTCCTCCAGCGGCTCGCCGTTCTCGAGCCGTTGCTTGAACTCGGCGGTCTTCGCCGCGAGCTCGGCGTCGGAGAGCTCCTCGAAGTCAGGCTCGAGCGACGCGACGTAGTCGGCCTGCTGCGCAAGCCGCTTCAGACGGCGTCCTTCGCCTACGCGAAGGACGCGCTCGAGCGCGCCGTAGTTCTGAGGCATCCGGTTCCTAGGGTATCGGCTTAGAGCGCGAGGACCTCGACCTCCCAGAGGTCGCCCTCCAGTCGCTCGGCGCGCGCGACGTAGGCCTCGTGGCGGCCTTCCGCGTGGCGCTCGAGCGTCGGGATGCTCCCGAAGATTCGTTCGCCGTCGATCGAGACGTGGCGCTCGCCGTCCCGGACGACGAGCTCGACCTCGTCGCCGTCGACCGCCTCGCGGAGCTCGAGGACCTCGGTGGCGACGGCGCCGACTACCCAGAGCGCTCCGGACCGGCGCACGCCCTCCGCGCGGTACGGCGGCGAGAGCACGACCTCCACCGCCTCGGCGAGTGGCTCGAGCACGCGCTCGTCGTCGGGGTCGAGGACGAGCGACCCGTCCGGCAACGAGCTGAAGTGGATCGCGTCGCCCTCGAGCTCCGGCGCCTCCACCGTGACGACAGCGTCCCAGCGACGGGGACGGGCGGGGGCGTGCACACCCGGCTCGCCGAAGGGCGAGGACGGAAGCATCACGCCGGGAGCTGCGGCTCGATCAGCCCGTAGCCGCGGTCGCGGCGGCGGTAGATGACGTTGACGTCGCCCGTGTCGGCGTTCTGGAAGACGAAGAAGTCGTGGCCGACGAGCTCGAGCTGGAGCGCCGCGTCCTCCGGGGTCATGGCGGCGATCGCGAACTGCTTCGTCTTCACGATGGCGAGCTCGCGCTCCGGCGCGGGTCCGGCCTCGACCGGCTGCTCCCGCGACGGGCCCCGGCGGCGGCGCTCGCGGTAGCGCTGCGCCTGGCGCTCGAGCTTGTCCACGAGCTGGTCGATCGAGGCACGCATATCGCTCGAGGTCTCGCGCGCCCGCAGGACGGGCCCCTTCGTCCAGATCGTCGCCTCCGCGATCTGGTTCTGCGAGATGGAGGGGTTCCGCTCGACCGCGAGCTCGAGCTCGAGGCGCGCGCTGTCCCCGACGTGCTTGTCGAGCTTGCTCAGCTTCTGCTGTGCGTAGGTCTTGAGCGACTCGCTGACGTCGACGTTCCTGCCCTTGACCTGAAGTCGCACGGCTTCGTCGAATGTACCCAATCGCGCTCAGCGTCGAACGGCGCGCGCGAACGTGACGACGTCGACCCGGTGGGCGCCCGCGCGGCGAAGCTCCGTCGCCGCTGCCGACGCGGTCGCGCCCGTCGTGTAGACGTCGTCCACGACCACCACCCGTCTCGGTGCGCGGCCGCTCGCCGCGAACGAC
>DASZKB010000047.1:0-1628 GCA_035947475.1 Gaiellaceae bacterium
AGCATGGCCTCCCAGAAGACGTAGAAGAGGAGGAGGTCCTGGGCCGTGAAGACGCCGACGGTCGCGCCGGCGAGAAAGAGGATGAGGCCGAAGTACGCGCGCGGGCGGTCGCGGCCCACCCAGACGCCGTAGGCGGCCGCCGCGGCCGTTACGACCGCGGTCAGGCCGACGAGCCAGAGCGAGAAGTCGTAGAGGCCGACCTTGTACGCCGCGTCCAGGTCGGCGAACCAGACCGCCTCGACGTCGTTCTGGAGACCCGTCACGCCGAAGTCGAAGTTCGCGACGACGCCGACCCAGAGCGCCACCTCGGCGAGCGCGACGAGGAGGGCGAGCGAGCCGACCGCGCGCGCGTTCCGCGACGGGAAGAGCCAGACGACCAGCGCGCCGGCGAGGGGGAGCAGGATGAGGAGGTTCGTCGTCACGTGGCGAAAAGGAAGACGACGGCGATCACGGCCGCCCCGCCCGCGAGGGGGAGAAGGTAGGACCGGAGAAGGCCGGTCTGGGTCGCCGCGACGCGCGTCGAGACGCCGCGAACGCCGCGCCCGAGGTTGCCGAGCGGGCGGAGGAAGAGCGGCTCCTCGAGGACGCGGTGCTCGGCGGTGGCGAGACGCGAGGACGGCTCGTAGAACGCGAGCTGGTAGGCCTCGTCGAAGTAGAACTTCTTCTCGAGCGTGCGCGCGGCCCACGGGTAGCGGCGGCGCGCCTCGGCGGGGACTTCGCTCGGTCGCCCGTAAAGCCTCCAGGCGAGGAAGATCCCGGCGGCCGCGAGGATGAAGGCGGCGAGCGCCGAGAACCAGGCGGTCGCGCCGCTCGCCTCCTCGATCGACTCGGCGACGGGGTGGAGCCAATCGTCGACCGTGTGCCAGAGGCCGGGAACCTGGAGGAAGCCGCCGACGAGCGAGAGCGCCGCCAGGCCCAGAACCGGCCACACCATCGAGAGCGGGCCCTCGAAGCGCTCGCGGTGGAGGTGCTCGCGCGCGAACGCCGACATCTCGCCCCGGAAGACCACAAAGACCATCCGGAAGGTGTAGAGGGCGGTCAGGAAGGCGCCGACCGCCCCGGCGCCCCAGAGAATCCATCCCAGGGTGCCCGCGTTCGCGGCGCTCGCGAGGACGGCGTCCTTCGAGAAGAAGCCGGCGAAGGGCGGCATCGCCGCGAGCGCGAGCGCGCCGATCACGAACAGACGGTACGTGAGGGGGAGCTCGCGACCGAGGCCGCGCATCTTGCGGATGTCCTGCTCGCCGGCGAGCGCGTGGATCACGATCCCGGCGGCCAGAAAGAGCAGCGCCTTGAAGAAGGCGTGAGTCATGAGGTGGAACATCCCGGCCGCGTACGCGCCCAGGCCGGCGGCCACGAACATGTAGCCGATCTGGCTCATCGTCGAGTAGGCGATCACGCGCTTGATGTCCGTCTGGACGAGCGCGACGAGGCCGGCGAGGAGGAGCGTGACGGCGCCGAGGATCGCCGCCAGGTCGTGAACGGCGGGCGCGAGCTCGAAGAGCGGCGATGCGCGGGCGATCAGATAGACGCCGGCGGTGACCATCGTGGCCGCGTGGATGAGCGCGCTGACGGGCGTCGGTCCCTCCATCGCGTCGGGGAGCCACGTGTGGAGCGGGACCTGGGCCGAC
>DASZKB010000048.1:0-4389 GCA_035947475.1 Gaiellaceae bacterium
CGAGGAGATCACGCGCCTTCGCTCGTACATCGACGGGAGCCTCGAGGTCGAGGGCGACCTGCGCCGCGAGCGCTCGCAGTCGATCAAGCGCCTGCAGGAGATCGGGTCGTACCGCGGGGTCCGTCACCGCCGCGGCCTTCCTGTGAACGGCCAGCGCACGAAGACGAACGCCCGCTCGCGCAAGGGCGCCAAGAAGACCGTCGGTAGAGGGAAGAAAGCTCAGTAGTGGCGCCTCCTCGCAGACCCGCCAAGGGACGGACGCGCCGCCGCGCCAAGAAGAACATCGCGATCGGGCAAGCGCACATCAAGACCTCCTTCAACAACACGATCGTGACCCTCACTGACAAGGAGGGGGCCGTCATCGTCTGGGAGAGCGCCGGCTCGGCGGGGTTCAAGGGCTCGCGGAAATCGACGCCGTTCGCGGCGCAGGTGACCGCCGACTCGGCGGCCAGGAAGGCGATGGAGCACGGCCTCCAGAAGGTCGAGGTCTTCGTGAAGGGCCCCGGCTCCGGGCGAGAGACGGCGATCCGGTCGCTCCAGGCGGCCGGGCTCGAGGTCCTCGGCGTGCGGGACGTCACTCCGCAGGCGCACAACGGCGTGCGCCCGAAGAAGCGAAGGCGCGTCTGAATGGCGACCCCCTTCCTCGCATCTCGCACTCCCCGGGGCGCTGCAAAGCGTCGCCTCGCCGCGTCCTCGGTCGCACCCGCAGCCTCCGGCTGCGAGCGCGCTCTGCGTCCTTGCGAGGCTCGCTTTTCGCGACCGGCGAGCACGATCTTCTCGGAAGGTGATCGCTAGTGGCCCGCGAGAACCTGGGCAAGAAGTGCCGCTACTGCCGGCGCGAGGGCATGAAGCTCTTCCTCAAGGGCGAGCGCTGCCTGACCGAGAAGTGCTCGGTCGAGCGGCGGAGCTACCCGCCGGGCGAGCACGGACGAGGCCGCATCAAGCAGTCGGAGTACCTCCTGCAGCTGCGCGAGAAGCAGAAGGCGCGCCGCTACTACGGGATCCTGGAGCGTCAGTTCCGGAACTACTACGACAAGGCGGCGCGGCGCTCCGGCATCACGGGTGAGGAGCTTCTGCGCATGCTCGAGACGCGCCTCGACAACGTCGTCTACCGGCTCGGCTTCGCCGCCTCGCGAGCGCAGGCGCGCCAGGTCATCCGTCACGGACACTTCCTCGTGAACGGGCGCCGCGTCAACATCCCGAGCTACCAGGTGCGGCCGAACGACGTGGTCGCGCTGAAGCCCGGCAGCCCCGTCGAGTCTGTCATCCGCGACGCGACCGACCTCACCGCCTCCGTCGCCCCGTGGCTCCAGGCAGATCACGACAACCTGACGGGCAAGGTCTTGAAGCTCCCCGCGCGCGAGGAGATCGACGCGCCGGTTCAGGAGCAGCTCATCGTCGAGCTCTACTCGAAGTAAACGCCGAAACAAGGGGAGTCATGGCCACGAGAACAAGTCTCATGGAGTTCCAGGTGCCGCGGATCACGCACGAAGAGGTCAACGAGGACCGCGGCGTCTTCACGATCGAGCCGCTCGACCGCGGCTTCGGTTACACGTTCGGGAACTCGCTCCGCCGCGTGCTCCTCTCCTCGCTGGAGGGGGCGGCTGTCACCTCGGTGAAGATCGAGGGCGTCGCGCACGAGTTCACGACGCTCCCGGGCGTCCGCGAGGACGTCACCGACATCATCCTCAACCTGAAGAATCTCATCTGCCGTCTGCACGGCGACTCGCCGGAGATCGAGGTTCGGCTCGACAAGCGCGGCCCCGGGACCGTGACCGCGGGGGATATCGAGGCCCCCGCCGACCTCGAGATCCTGAACCCCGAGCTCGAGATCGCGAACCTCTCCGGCAAGGGCCGTCTGGAGATCACGCTCACCATCGGGCGCGGGCGCGGGTACGTGCCGGCCGAGCTGAACCGCGGGCCCGAGCACACGATCGGCGTCATCCCGGTGGACGCGATGTTCTCGCCTGTCCGGCGCGTCTCGTACGAGGTCGAGGCGGCCCGCGTCGGGCAGCGCACCGACTACGACAAGCTCATGCTGGACGTCACGACCGACGGCTCGCTGGCACCGCGCGACGCGATCGGCGAGGCCGCCGAGATCCTGATCCGTCAGCTCGCGATCTTCACGGACCTCGACCGGATCGAGGGCTTCGGCGAGGCTGCCGAGGCCGGCGAGGCGGAGGTCCCGAGCGCCCACGGGATGGAGAACTTCCCGATCGAGGAGCTGGAGCTCGGAGTCCGGAGCTACAACTGCCTGAAGCGCGTCGGCATCGAGACGATCGGCGACCTCGTGACGAAGTCCGAGAACGAGCTTGCCGCGATCCCGAACTTCGGGAAGAAGTCGATCGAGGAAGTGCGCGAGACGCTCGAGGCGCACGGCCTCGGGCTCCGCGAGGAGTAGGGGACCCGTGCGTCACCGCAAGGCAGGGCGAAAGCTGGGGCGCGACCGGGATCACCGGCGCGCCCTTTACGCCAACCTGGCGGTGGCGCTCTTCGACCACGGCCGCATCAAGACGACCGAGGCGAAGGCGAAGGAAGTGCGTCCGCTCGCCGAGCAGATGATCACGCTCGGCAAGCGTGGTGACGTCTCCGCGCATCGCCAGGCCGTCGCGTTCCTGCGCTCGAAGCCGATCGCGCACAAGCTCTTCGCCGAGATCGCGCCCCGCTTCGCGGACCGCCCGGGCGGCTACACGCGGATCGTGAAGATCGGGCCGCGGTCGGGCGATGCGGCGGAGATGGTCTACCTCGAGCTCGTCGACTACGTGCCCGAGCGCATCGCCGCTCCGGCGGCCGCGCCCGCCGCCGCCCCGCGCTAGCGCACCGCCGACCTGCGCGGCGTGGGGACGGTCAAGCTCACGCTCGAGTACGACGGCACGGCGTTCGCCGGCTGGGCGGCGCAGCCGGGTCTGCGGACGGTCGAGGGCGAGCTCCGCGCCGCGCTTGACGAGGTGTTCCCAGAGTGGGACGGGCTCGCCGCCGCCGGGCGGACGGACGCCGGGGTCCACGCGCTCGGTCAGGTCGCGAGCTTCTCGGGCGAGGGCGGCCCGCCGCCGGAGCGCGCCGCGGAGGCGCTCAACGCGCGTCTCCCGGACGACGTCGGCGTCGTTGCGAGCACGCCCGCGCCCGAGAACTTCCACGCGCGCTTCTCCGCGCGAGCGCGCTCGTACCGCTACCGGATCTGGCGCCGGCGCACCCCCTCACCCTTCGAGCGGCGCCGTTCGCTCTGGCATCCGCGTCCGCTCGACGAGGAGCGCCTCGCCGAGTCCGCGCAACTCGTCGTCGGCGAGCACGACTTTCGCGCCTTCACGCCGACCGAGACGCAGCACGACGTCTTCCTGCGAGTGGTCGCCGAGGCTCGGTGGGAGCCGCGCGGCGACGTCCTCGACTTCGTGATCACGGCCGACAGCTTCCTGCGGCACATGGTGCGAACGCTCGTCGGTACGATGCTCGAGGTCGAGCCCGACGAGCTGGCGCGCCTGCTCGGAGGTCGCCCGCGAAGCGAAGCGGGGACGACGGCGCCGCCGTGGGGGCTCTACCTCGAGCGCGTTCACTATGACTGACGTCCGCTTTCCAACCGTGCTCTTCGACCTCGACGGGACCCTGATCGACTCGGGGGCGATGATCCTTGCCTCTTTTCGCTACGCGACGCAGACGGTGCTGGGCCGCGAGATCCCCGACGACGTTCTCGTCGCCTCCTCCGGGGGTGCAACGATTCACGAGCAGATGCGCGCGCTGGCCGGGGAGGATCTCGTCGACGAGCTCGTGCGGGTCTACCGCGAGCACAACGAGCCTCTTCACGACGAGCTCCAGGCGTTCGACGGCGTCGAGGCGCTCCTCGAGCGCCTCTCCAGCGAGGGAAGGAAGCTGGGAGTCGTGACGTCGAAGCGGAGGAAGACGGTCGATCTCGCCTTCCGCGTCCTCCCGATCGAGCGCTACTTCGACGCGATCGTCGCCTCGGACGAGGTCGAGCGGCACAAGCCCGACCCGGAGCCGGTGCTCCTCGCGCTCGAGCGCCTCGGGTCGCGCCCCGAAGAGGCCGCCTTCGTCGGCGACTCGCCGTTCGACGTCGGCGCCGGCAAGGCGGCCGGCTGCTTCACGATCGGCGTCTCGTGGGGGCGCATCCACCCCGAGGACCGCCTGCGCGGGGCGGGCGCCGACGTGATCGTCCACAGCCCCGGGGAGCTCGTCGATGTCCTCTAGCCCCGCGGCCGGCGCCGGCGTCGCCGACCGGGTCGAAGAGCTGCGCCGCGCGCTCGAGAACCACAACTACCGCTACTACGTCCTCGACGACCCCGAGGTCTCCGACGCCGAGTACGACCGCCTCTTCGACGAGCTCAAGACGCTCGAGGAAGCGCACCCCGAGCTCGCGACCCCCGACTCGCCGACGCA
>DASZKB010000049.1:0-5952 GCA_035947475.1 Gaiellaceae bacterium
GTCGTCGGCGGGGGTGGGGGCGGGGTCGCCGGCGGGGGTGGGGGCTTCGCCGCGGGCGGCGTCTCGGCGGTCGTGGTCGGCGGCGGCGGGGCGGGCGGCGCCGCGGGAGTGAAACTCGGCGGCGGGGCGGGCGGCGGCCCGACGAAGGCGTACTGGCCCGAGAAGGGCGTCCACTCGGCCGGATCCGTCGGAAGCGTCCAGTCCGCCTCGGGCGTTCGCGCGAGGGCGGGCTCCATGAAGAGGCCCCAGATCTGGGCCGGGAACGTCCCGCCGGCCACGCGGATGCCGTGCACGCTCGTCATCTCGATCTGCGCGTTCGGGTAGCCGACCCAGACGGCGGTCGCGAGGTTCGGGGTGTACCCGCAGAACCAGGCGTCGGCGAAGTTGTCCGTCGTTCCGGTCTTCCCGGCCGCAGGCCTCCCGATCTGCGCGGACGTGCCGGTGCCGGCCACCATGTTCTGCTCGAGGATCTTCGTGACCTCGTACGCGACCCCGTCCGTGAGGACGCGCTCGCGCTTCACGCGCCCCCAGCCCGCGTCGCGGTCGGGCCGGCCGTTCGCGAGGGTGACGCGGCGGATCGCGACGGGCTCGGAACGCACGCCGCCGGCCGCGAGCGTCGCGTACGCGGACGCCATCTCGAGCACGGAAACGGAGTTCGAGCCGAGCCCGATCGAGGCGACCGGCTTGAGCTTCGTCTTGATGCCCATCCTGCGCGCCACCTTGACGACGTTCTCCGGTCCCACGTCGAGCGTGAGCCGCGCGTAGACCGAGTTGTCCGAGCGCAGGGTCGACTGCGCGATCGTCGACGGGCCGGCGTAGGTCTCGTCGTACGTCTTCACCTCCCAGACGCAGTTCGGGTCGACCGCCTCGCTGCACGTCGGGTCCGGCTGCCAGCGGAAGGGCGCCGAGAGGTAGCGCGTGGAGTTCGGGTTGATCCCGCGCCGGATCGCCTCGGTGAGGACGAAGGTCTTGAACGCCGAGCCCGCCTGCCGCCTCCCCTGGGCGGCGAGGTTGAACTGGAGCTTCTTGCGGCCGGGCGCGACCGCCGTCATGGCGCGGATGGCGCCGTTCCGCGGGTCGATCGCGACGACCGCCGAGGCAGGGTCGCTCTCGTACGGAAGCGTCTGCTTCATGGCCCTGATAGCGAGCTTCTGCAGGCGCGGGTCGATGGTCGTGTGGACCCGCAGTCCGCCGCTTCGGACCATGTTGGCGCCGTACTTCTCGATCAGCTGCTCGCGCACGAAGCTGAAGAAGTACGGCTCGCGGATCTTCGTGTAGATCTTGCCCGCCTTCAGGCGGAGAGGCGCCCGGGCCGCGCGCGCGAACTGGCGGTCCGTGAGGTAGCCGGCCGCCGCCATCGCCTCGAGGACGTCGTTTCGCCTTCGCGCCGCCTCGTCGGGGCGGCGGAACGGGTCGTAGACCGACGGCGCCTGCGGAAGGCCGGCGAGGAGAGCCGCCTGCGCGACCCCGAGTTTCCGCGCGCGCTTCGAGAAGTAGGTCTGGGCGGCGGCCTCGGCGCCGTAGGCGTGGTTTCCGAAGTAGACCTGGTTCAGGTACGTCTCGAGGATCCGCTCCTTCGACCACGACTGCTCGAGCTTGAGCGCGAGGCACGCCTCGGTGAGCTTCCGCTCGAGCGAGCGCTCGCGCCCGATGTAGAGGTTGCGGACGAGCTGCTGCGTGATCGTGGAGCCGCCCTGCACGATCCTTCCTTCCTCGACGTTCTTGGCGAGCGCTCGCAGGATCCCCTCCGCGTCCAGCCCCGGGTGCTGGAAGAAGCGGCGATCCTCGATCGCGATGGTCGCCTTCGCGAGCGAGTCGGAGATCTGGCGGAGCTTGAGAGGCTGGCGGTTCCGCTCGGCCGGGATGGCGCCGAGGAGCGAGCCGTCGGACGCGTAGACGAACGAGTTCTGGCCGATCGCCACCGGCCGGAGCGAGGAGAGGTCGCAGCTCGAGGCGGCGGACGCGCCCGTGAACGTCGCCCCGGCGAGCGCCGCAAGCGCGGCCGCCACGAGCGCGAGGATGACGAGGAACGCGAAGCGCCTGCTCGCGCGCCGGCGGCGCCGGCGCTCGCGGCGGCGCCGGCGATGGTTCGGGACGCCGTTTCCGTTTCCGTTCCGGAGGCCGTTCCCGTTCCGGACGCCGTTCCCGTTTCCGGGCCCGAACCCGTTCGGCCGCCCGGGCTGGGTCACGCGTAGATCCCTTCGGCGCGGAGGCGACGGTGCGCCCCCTTGCGGATCGCGCCCGCGAGCGCCCCGGCCGTGGCGTTGTCACGAGCCCACGCGCGCACCTTCACGAGCGCGAGCGAGGACTCGGCGTGGAAATCGCTGACGGTTGCGACTGGAGTCTTCTCGGACATCGCCTCGGGCGCGCCTTCTGCCTCCTCGACGAGGATCGCGAGCACGCGGTCGAGATCTGTCGCGAGCGGGACTGGGATGGTCACTTCGGCGAGCGACTCGCTGCCGGCGAGCGTCGCATTTCGGATGGTATCCGAGGCGAGCTTCTCGTTGGGCACGAACAGCCGGTCGCCCTCTTCGGCTCGAATGACCGTGTACGTGAGGCCGATCTCCTCCACGACGCCCGCGGCTACCGACCCCGCCGCCGTCCCTCCCACCTCGATTCGGTCGCCGAGCCGAAAGGGCTGCGCGAACGCGATCAGGACCCCGGCGACGAAGTTGGCGAGCGTCGAGCGAGCCGCGAAGCCGATCACGAGGCCGATCACCGCCGAGGAGGCGAGCACCCCGCCGGCGACCGCGCGGACGGCGGGGATGAGGAGGAGCGCCGAGAGGACGCCCAGGGCGACGATCGCGGCCACGACCGAGCGCCTGAGGACGCGGTAGCGCGTGAGCGCCTCGGGCGGCAGCTCGAGCCGCCGGATGATCGCACGGTCGGCGAGCTTCGCGACGACAAGCGTCACCGCGATCACGACGGCCGCGACGATCCAGCGTTCCCAGTCCACCTCGCGAGGTTCTTAGAACGGGAGCGGCTTCCTGCCCGCGAAGCCGTCCTCGACGCCGTGCCAGTAGGCGACCTCGCGCTCGCCGAGACGCCAGCAGAGGAGCACGGGGTCGCCGCCGGGATGCCGCGACGGGAAGTCGACGAGCCCGCGGTCGGGGTCCTTCACCTGAACGCCGAGCGCGGCGATCGCCTCGAGCGAGCGGGTGATCTCCTCCGCCTCCTCGCTCGCCGCTTCCTGGAGCTCGTGGAAGCGGCGGTGGTCGAGGCCGCCGCCGTTCGTGGCGATCTTCTCCCGGTAGCGGTCGAGCTCGCCGTCGTGTTCCAGAAAGCTCCTTCGCCGCTCGACGAGGCGCTCCACGAGCGGGCGGACAACCTCGAGCGCCTCGTTGGCCTCCGCGGGGGTGAAGAACTTCACGTTGAATACCTCGTCCGGTGCGACGCCGAACTGTAGCCCTTGCTCTGAGCGCGCTCGCCGCCGCGGCGAGCGGGTGTGGCGAGCGTCCCGAGCCGCGCGGCGACCTCCCGCCGCCGTACCCCGTCACCGTCACGGGAGCCGGCGACGAGCCGCTCGTGGTGCGAGCCGCCCCGCGGCGGATCGTCGCTCTCGATCCCGGCCCTGCCGAGCTCGCCGCGCGCCTCGGGAGCGGCAGGCGGCTGGTCGGCGTTCCGGCCGGCACGAGACTTCCCGGCGGGAGGAGAGGGCGAGCGGTCGTCACCAACCCGGGCGGGACCGTGCGGGTGGCAGCGACGGCCGAGCTTCGGCCGGATCTCCTCCTCGCCACCGAGACCACCGACACCGTCGATCTCGCGCGCGCCGAGCAGCGGAGCGGCGCGCGCGTCTACGTGCAGCCGGCCGACTCGGTCGCAGACGTCGTGCGAGGCGCGCTCGAGCTCGGCTTCGTGCTCGGCGAGCCGGCGCAGGGTCGTCGTCTCGCCGGCGTGATCCGCCGCCGCACCGAGGCGGCGGAAGCGCGCGTCGCCGGGCGGAGACCGGTGCGCGTCTTTGTCGACCTCGGCTTCCTCGTCACGGTGCCGGAGAGCTCGCTGCTCGGCGACCTCGTCCGGCGCGCGGGCGGCGCGAGCGTCGCGGGCCCCAACCCGGGCGCGGATCCGTTGACGCCGTGCGAGATCGCGCGGCGGCGCCCCGCGGTGATCCTCGTAGTCGCGCCTGCGGGCGCCCCACCGCCTCGGAGGAGCCCGTACGCGTGCCGCGGGAGAACACCTGCCCGCGTCGTTGCGATCCGCGAGGAGATCGTCACGGTCGCCGGCCCGCGCGTGGCCGCCTCCGTGACGCTGATCGCCCGTGCCCTCCATCCCGATGCGTTCGCCTGACGAGCTCGACGCGGTGACGGTCGACGCCCTCGGCACGCTCGTCGAGCTCGACGACCCGATTCCCCGGCTGCGGGCCGCCCTCGCTGCGCGCGGCGTTGCGCGCTCGGACGCAAAAGTCGCGAGCGCGTTCCGGGCCGAGGCGACGTACTACCGCTCCCGGCTCGGCGATCCCGGACCCTGGGACGACGAGACGGTCGCGGCGCTGCAGCGCGACTGCGCGCGCGTCTTCCTCGCCGCGCTGGCGGCTCCGCTCGCTCCGGACGAGTTCGCGCCGGCGTTCGTCGAGACGCTCCGGTTCCGCCTGGCGGACGGAGCCGCGGAGGCTCTCGTCACGCTGAAGCGCGCCGGGCTCGCGCTCGCGTGCGTCTCCAACTGGGACCCGACTCTGCACGAGCGGCTCGACGAGCTCGGGATCGCGTCGTCGTTCGACGCCGTCGTGACGTCGGCGGAGGCGGGCGCCGCGAAGCCGGACCCTCGGATCTTCCGGATGGCGCTCGCGCGGCTCGGCGTCGCGCCGGCGCGCGCGCTTCACATCGGCGACAGCGACGCCGACCGCGAGGGCGCGAGCGCCGCCGGGGTCGCGTTCGCGCCGACGCCGCTCGTTACGCTGCCCGAGCGTCTGGGTCTCGAATGAGCAAGCCGGAAGAGCGAAAGCGGGGGATCGCGACGCGCGCCGTCCATGCGCGCCCGGCGACCGACGGCGCGCCCGGCGAGCCTGTCGTCTCGCCCATCGTCCCCTCGACCACCTTCGCCTTCGAGACGGCCGAGGAGTTCGGGCGGGTGATGCGCGAGGAGGAGTACGGCTTCCTCTACTCGCGCCTCCGCAACCCGACCGTGGAGGACGTGAACGCCGCCTGCGCGGAGCTCGAGGGCGCCGAGGCGGCCCAGGCGTTCTCGTCCGGGATGGCCGCGATCGCGGCCGCCTTGCACGTCGTCCTGCGGCCGGGCGACACGCTCCTCGCCGCCGCGCAGCTCTACGGGAACACGTACTCGCTCTTGGAGCGCCACATCCGTCGTCTCGGGGTCGAAGTCGTCTACGCAAGCGCCGCCGATCCGGCCGAGTGGGATCGGCCCGCCCGCGCTCGCTACGTCGAGACGATCGCGAACCCCGGCTTTCCCATCGCGGACCTCGGCGGGATCGCGGCCACGAAAGGCGACGGAGTCCTCATCGTGGACAACACCTTCGCCTCGCCCGTCCTCTGCCGCCCGCTCGAGCACGGCGCCGACGTGGTCGTTCACTCGGCCACCAAGTACCTGAACGGCCACCACGACGTGACGGCGGGCGTCCTCTGCTGCGGGCGCAAGCTCGTCGAGCAGGCGCGGGCGCACCTGATCGACACCGGCCCCGTCCTCGATCCCTTTCCCGCCTTCCTCCTTCGCCGCGGCCTGAAGACGCTCGCGGTGCGCGTGGAGCGCCAGTGTCGGAACGCGCTTGCGGTCGCCCACTTCCTCGCCGAGCACCCGAAGGTCGAGCGCGTCCACTACCTCGGGCTCCCCGACCACCCGCAGCACGAGCTCGCCAGCCGCCAGCTCGACGACTTCGGCGGCGTCCTCGCGTTCGAGGTCGCGGGCGGCCGCGGCGCCGGCGAGCGTGTCATGAACGCCGTCGAGCTCTGCGCGCGTGCGACGAGCCTCGGCGGGGTCGAGACGGTCATCTCACACCCG
>DASZKB010000050.1:0-7820 GCA_035947475.1 Gaiellaceae bacterium
TGTCGACGTCGACGTGCCCGCCCTCCACGGGCGTCGAGTCGGGCGCCTCCGCGAGGGCGAGCCGCTCGCTCGCCGCGAACACGGTCGTGTCCCGCACCTCGTCCTCGAAGAACTCGTAGTGCTCGCCGCCCTCGAGCGTGAGGCGCGTGACCTTCCCGGAGGTCGCGAACTCGGCTCGCGAGAGCTCGGTCACCGACTGGACGCGCCAGAGCTCCCGGTACGTCGGCATCGAGAGGACGACCCACGAACCGATCACCACGTCGGGGTGCGACCCGTCGAGGTCGACGGTCGTCCCCGGGGCGGGCGAGATGACGAAGTCCGGCCAGTCGCCGCGGTTCGGGTCGTCGGCGTGGTAGTCGCCGCGGAAGGTGTCGGACATCGCCTTCCACATCGGGGCGTTGTGGCCGAAGACGCTCACTCGCTTGCGAAGGACGTACGGCTCCGGGGGCGCGGCAGGCGCGACGTACGGCTCCAGCGAGCCGAGCGGCTCGGCCCACTCGACGCGCGTCCGCCCGGAGGCGGGATCCGGCTCGACCGCCGAGAGGGTCCGGAGGTCCCACCGCTCGCGCACGACGTCGCCGCCGGCCAGGAGAAGGCCGTCCCCCGGCTTGAGATCGAGCGCCGCGCCGACCAGGTAGGCGTGCCGCGCGCCGAGGCCGGGGACGGAGGGAACGGTCGGCGACGCCGGCACGGCGTTCCACTCCGGCCGCGCCTCGACCTCCTCGACGGTCTCGAACGTCTGCGGGAGCTCGCCGGGGGCCGGGATGCTCTGGACGCGGAGACCGGGCTCGAGCGTGACCGAAGCGGGCGTCACGGGAGGCGCCGAGCCGGGGTCACGGCTCGCGACCGCGGGCACGGCGGGCGGCGGCTCGAGCGCGAAGGCGAGGTGCGTCTCCGCGGCGACGCCCGGGCGAAGCCGGTAGCCGATCAGCCGGCCGAGCTCCTGGAGGGAGATCCGCTCGCGCGCCGTGCGGAGGTACGACTCCTGCGCGAGCCGCTCGGTGTAGAAGGCGAGCACGTCAGCGGCGACCGCCCACGAGTCGAGGAGCGCGAGGGAGAAGTCGTCGGGGTCGCGGGTCGTGAGCGCGGCGAGGCGGGGCCGGCGCGCGTCGGTGAGGTCGGCGACCATCGAGGCGAGGAAGTCGGCGTGCGCGCCGACGCGGTAGGCGACGGCCGACAGCCCCGGACGGTTCGCGACGGCAAGGGGCGTGCGAGCGGCCACGCCGGTGCAGCAGCCGCACGCCTGCGTCGAGCGAGCGGCGGCGCTCACTTCCCGCCCCCCGCGGTGACGGTGAGGACGCCGCGCTCGGGGAAGCTCGGGTCGTTGTCGAGCCGCGCGATCTCGAGTCGGCCCATCGCGAGGATGCCGGTGTCGAGCGCGCTCGACGCGTCGTCTCGCTGGCGCTGGAAGGCGGTCGGGGCGACCGATTCGACGCCGGGGACGGCCTGCACGGCGGCCACGATCGTCGAGAGGTAGACGGGCTGGCCGAAGGTGAGCCGGTCTGGGTGGAAGAGCCCGAGCGTCCCGTCCGAGCGGACGCCGCTCGAGAGGACGTCCAGGACGGCGGCCTTGACGTGGGAGCGGAAGTGCTCGGGCTCCACGCAGACGTGGAGGCCGACCTCGAGCGGGACGAAGCTCGGGCCGTCGACCTCGAGGTCGTAGCCGGCCATTCGGAACGGCTCGACGTGGCGGCGGATGCCGCTCTCGAAGTCCCTGTCGACCGCGAGGCCACCCGCGCGGTCGGCGGTGACGAACACCGTGTGCCACGACCCGGTCCACCGGAAGCTCGCCGCCGCCCGCTGGACGACCGGGCTGCGCTCGGTGACGCGCGCGTAGTCGTCGGCGGTCACGGCCCGCTCCTGGACGAGGAAAGCCTCGGGCGCGTCCCGGCGCACCGCCTCGGCCGGTTCCGGGTCGACGCCCCCGGCGGCGGGGAGCGGGTTCGAGACGCCGAGCACGCCGCCGTGCGCGGTGGCCACGTGGGCGAGCGCGTTCGCCCCGACGTTCCCCGCCGTGCCGTTGCCGACCCTGTACGTCGCCTCGAACTGGGTGCCCCTCTCGGGGCGCCGACCGTGGACGCCGTCGCCGAAGCGGAGCGTCGCGGCGGCGTCGTGCTCCACCTCGACGACGAACTCCGCCGCATCAGGGCCGCTCCCGAGGAGGTCGAGCTGCGGCCGCCACGGCTCGGCCGCGCCGAGAAGGGTGCCCGTGAGCTCGACGGACGGCTGGGCCGAGCGCGGCGCTCCCCGGGTCGTCGCGGCGGCGGAGACGGGCCGCACCAGCACCGTCAGCGTCCCGGCGTCGGCGCGGAGTAGAGCGACCATGACGCCGTCGCTGACGGACCAGCTGTCGTCGCCCCCGCGCACGACCGCCGGACCGCCCCGGAACGCGAAGCCGCGCTCCTCCAGCCAGTCGTGGAGGAGCGGCGTGAACGTGAGCGAGGCGAGGTCGGTCGCGAGCGCGGAGGTAAACGGGCCCTCGCCGACCGCTCGCGTCGGCGCGGGACGGGCATGCGTGATCGGGACGCCCGCCAGCGTCGGGCGGAAGCGGACGGGAACGGGCTCGCCGTCGTCGCGCTCGCAGGGGTCGCACCCGGGCTGCGGGGCCCTGGTGAGAACCGGCGGCGGCACCTCCCCGAGCGGCTCGCCCGTGACGGTCCGCCCGTGGTCGGCGAGAACGATGTTTCCCCACGCCTCGCCCACGACGAGCCCGGGTCGCTCCTCGACCGAGACGCAGAGCGGGAAGGGCAGCGCGTCGGCCTCGTCCCAGGCGATCTCGGTGACCGGGACGGAAGCGCCGGTCGGCGGGTCGGCGAAGAGGCCGCCGGATGGATCGGCGGAGGCGAAGACGTGCGTCAGGCGGACGGCGGCGCGTCTGGCGGGGTCGGCGTCCTCCGCGCGGCCCGTTCGCGGGCCGGCGACCTCGGCCAGGACGAGCACGTCGCCCGCCTTCAACTCGGGGTGCTCGCCGACGAGCGTCGCGGAGGTGGCGCCGCGCGGGAGACAGCACCCGGCGTCTCCCCACGTCCAGAAGTCGAAGCGCTCGTGTGAGGCGTAGAGGACGGCGTCCTCGAGGGTCTCGAACGTCTCGGCGCCCGCCGCGAGCGCGGCGCGGTGCTCGGGCCCGCCCGGCGTGAGGACGGCCGGAACGTCGGGCGCGCGCGTCAGGAGCGGCGTTCCGCGCGGGAGCGCGATCCCATCGCCGGCGACGCGGACGCGCGCCCAGGCGCGCGCGTTCGACCCCTCGTGGACGACGTAGTCGACGAGGCGGGCGTGCCGGCGGAGCGAGGTTCGCCGCCTCGCCGTCCCGAGGTAGGCCTCGGTCGCGATCGCGTCCTGCCGGTAGGAAAGCTCGTCCGCGACGTAGGCGAGGAGCTCCACCAGGGCGACGCCGACGTCCGCGGCGCTCTGCTCGCGCCACTCGGGGGTGAGCAGGCTGAGCCGGTCGAGCATGAGCGCTCGGAACGAGCCGAAGTCCTTCGCTAGGTAGTCGATCGCCGGCGCCTCGCCCTGCGCGGGCGCGCATGCGCAGCCCGGTGCGCAGTCGAAGCCCGACGGGCACTCGACCTTGAACGAGAGCTCGACCGCGGCCAGGAGCGGGTCGAACCCGGCCGGCGGCGCGTCGCTCCCCGGGCCGGCGACGAGGCGAAGCGTGTAGAGGGAGAAGTCGCCGCGCGAGGACGTCCGGACGACGAGGACCGTCGCGGGCTCGTCGAGGCCGGCGACGAGCGCGGGCGCCTCGCCCGGCGGGAGCGCGGTCGCCGGCGCCGCCCATTCGACCTCGACGGCGGGGATCCGCTCGCCGCCGGAGATGGTGACGTTCCCGGCGGTGAGCCCCGGCGCCGCTTGCAGGAGCCGCACGAAGAGCGTCCGCTGGCGGAGCTCCTGGGAGGGGGCCTCGGAGTCGGAGACCTCGACGTACTCGATCCCGTTCAAGGCGCCCGCCTCGCGGACGGCGCGCAGCCGGCGCTCGTCGCAGCAGACGTACCTCACGGCGTCCTCCGCGCGAACGAGGCGGCCGCCCGCTCCTGGGTCGCGAGGACGACGTACGCGACTCCGACCGAGAGCTCGCCCTCGTCCTGCGAGACCTGGACGGAGTCGACTGCGATGAGGTGCCCGAGCTCCTGCTCGAGCGCTCCCTGGACGAGATGTTGCGTCGTCGCGACGAGCTCGGGCCCGCCCGGCTCGAAGACGAGGCCGAGGAGGCCGCTTCCGAAGTCCGGCCGCATCACGCGTTCGCCGGGGGCCGTGAAGAGCACCTGCTCGATCAGGTCGCGCAAGTGGTCGTCCCGCCCGGTCGCCGCCGTCCGTCCGCGGCCGTCCACTCCGTAGGGGAAGTCGACGCTCACGTCGCGAGCACCCGCGGCTGCGCGGTCAGCGGGAGCATCGGCATCCCGGTGGGGACGCACGTCGAGGCGCCCATCATGGTGGCGACCGGGGTGCCCCCGGCGAGGACGCGGACGGCGCCGCTCAGCCACTGCCCGGTCACGCAGGGAGGCGTGGGAGTGCCCGTCAGCGCGCATCCGGCCACCGCGTACGGCGAGGCGATCGTCACGGCCGGCTGGCCCGACAGGAGAACTCGCGGGAAGGGAGCAAGCGGCTGCGCCGAGCCCGCGTGCGAGCACGTGACGACCGCGCCGACGTGGAGGGCGGGGGCGGGCACCTAGACCACCGTGAGCGCGCCGGCGTTGATGTCGACGGTCGGGCCGAGCATGTTGATCACGGCGCCCTTGCCGTTCGAGATGACGATCCCGACGTCGCTCACCGAGAGCGTCGCGCCGGTGGCCGTCTGGATGAGGATCCCGCCCATGGGCCCCGGGACGTCGCTGACCACGATCCCGTTCTTGAGCGTGGTCTGGATCGTGAGGCCGTTCACCGCGGGCGGGACGGTGCGGGCGAGCACCGGCACCTCCGCGGCCGTGCCCCAGTAGCCGCCCACCCAGATCGGTCGGTCGGGGTCACCATGCTCGAACTCGACCCAGACGCCCGAGCCGACCTGCGGCACGGTGAAGACCCCCGTGTTGATCCCGGCGACGGGCACGCACGGCATCGCCCACGAGGTGGGCGAGACGCCCGAGACGTCGGGGACGATCGCCTGGATGCGCCCGATCTGGAGCGGGTCGACGTTGTTGACGACCGTGCCTCGGTACTTCCCGTAGTACCGCTGCTGCGTCGCGATCTCGCTCATGCCGGCACCGCCGGGACGGTCGAGAGGAGGCCGTTCCGCGCGAGCGAGAACGACTGCGTGAACTCGCCGCGCCGGAGGGTCGAGGTGACGGAGGTGACGTAGTGGAGACCGTCGAACGCCTCCCCGGCGCCGCGAACGCCCACGAGCTGGCGCGAGCGCAGGACGCCGCCGTAGCGCGCGACGTCGAGCGATCCGGTGCCGAACACGGCGTCGGTATGCCGGGCGGCATAGGCGAGCCCGCGCATCGCTGCCGCGAGCGGGCTCAGGTTCGCCGTGTCGTTCAGGAACGTGATCTTGGGCGGAAGGGGCGGAACGGCCCCGAGCGGCGGGTTGAGCGGCGTCACGTCCGGGATCGCGATCGGGATTGGGGCCTTCGAGGCCTGCTCCTGGATGAAGACGACCGGGATCTCCTTGCGCTCCTTGTCGAACCGGAAGGAGAGGTTGGTGACGTTCGCGTGCGGTCCGTCGAGAGCGAGGTCGAGCGCGCGCTGCGGCGCGCCGACCCGGATCTCGGGCCCCCAGTACGCCTTGCTCGTCCCGGGGAGCGGCCCGGGGTCGAGGTAGAAGACGTAGCCGACCTCGCGCGCGAGCGCGCTCACGTAGGCGTAGTCCGTCCCCTGGTGGCGCGGGATCCGGTCGATCGGGAGCGGCACGTCCTCGAGGACGCTCGGGACGACGAGCGGAACGACGCCGAACGCCGCGTACTTGCCGAGCGCGGCGAGCGCGCGCAGGGCGGGCGGCATGGCGGGGTAGGGCAGGCCGTCGACGGGGACGACGTCCATGAGGGCCGAGAGGTCCTTGCCCTTCACGGTGAGCGTCGACGTAGGGCCGGCGTCCGAGCGCACCTCGTGGTGCGTCATGACGCCGTCGACGACGACGTGCGGCGTCCCGCGCACCATGAGCGCGACGACGACCCGGAGGATCGGGATGCTCGCTCCTCCGGTGAGGAGGAAGAGCGTGTGGAGCGGCGAGCGGTTCGAGAGGGAGAACGTGAGCTCGAACCCGCTCTGCGTGTCGCCCGACCCTGACTCGACCTTGATCTCCTGCACCGCCTCGAGGACCTCGCGCGGGGCCGGGACCGGCACGCCGGGGCCGATGAGGAGCTGGAGGCGCACGGCGTCAGGCATTCGGGCTCCCCGGGACGCCCTCGGGCAGCGCGATCCGCACGCGGCTGCCGATGACCGTCGTGAGCGCGCGCGGGTCGATGACGCGGTTCGCGTCCGCGAGCCGCCACCAGAGCTCCGGGTCGCCGAGGTGGCGAGCGGCGAGGACGTCGCGGCGGTCGCCCTCGGCCACGCCGACCTCGTAGAGGGCTGCGGAGCGCTCCGGACCAGGACAGAAACGGCGGCGGAGGAAGGGAACCGCCGGGGACCCGTCGGGGGGTGTCCACGCGTCCAGGCCCACGTCGGCGTAGCGGCTGGTCGGCGGAAACGCCGTTGTCGGGACGGCGCCGGCGTCGAGGAGGGCCTGAAGGGGATCGGGCACGGCTAGATCGCCTCCACTCCGAGCGCGGAGAGCTCGACGCTCCGGGCCTGCGCGGCCAGCCGCTCGAGCGTGCGCAGGTGGCCCATGAAGAGCGTCCCGCCCCGGTGGCGGAAGCCGAGGTCGTCGACCGAGAGAACACGGAGGCCGAGGCTCACGCGCGCCCGGATGGGGTTGAGCGCCACGTCGAAGGCCTCCTCGGTGACGGAGAGGTCGGTCACGCGGACCGGGACGACGCGCTGCCGGCTCCAGACGAAGAGCGTGAGGGGCGCCTCGAGCGGGAGGATCTCGAGGACCCCCGAGGCCGCGAGGGCGTCGTTCGCCTGGAGGTCGTCCGCGCGCGGGTGGACGAGCGCCTCGAGCGCGGCGAGCTGCGGATGGATCCCGAGCGCGACCGCGTCGCCGTTCGCGTCGGGCTGCTCGAGCCGGTCGGTGGCGTCGATCTCGGCCTCGAGCTTGATCGTCTCGATCCCGGCGCCGCGAAGGCGGAGCGCCTGCGAGCGGTCGCCGCCCTCGGCGCCGCCCGTCGCCTGCACCTGCACGGTGCGGCTGAGGCTGTCGGGGTTGTACTGGAGCGGGATCACGCGCAGCACCCGCACCGTCTCGGGGGCGACCTGAACGAGGCCGCCTTTCAGGAGGCGCGGAGAGAGCGGTGTCACGGGCGCCTCCTCATCGGGCGTGGACGATGTGCTCGTCGAACTCGGGCGTGCCGGCGAGGATCGCGCGGCCGCGCCGTCCCTGCAGCCACTCCGCCGTCGCCCGGGCGCGTCCGCGGCGGCCGAAGATATTGCGGAGATCGGGCGCGCTCACGTCCGGGCGGCGCCGGGTCGTGCCCGCGCCCATTCCCCAGAAATCGCGGAACGTCTCGAGCCAGCCGGCGTTCTGCCCGATCCGGCAGCCGCGGATTTCGAACGGCATCCCGTTCGGGATCGCCACCTTGGCGAACAGGACGTTGTTCGCGAAGGTGCCGCGCTCCAGCGCGCCCTGCACGGTCTCGTAGCGAGGGGTGGGCGCGGTGATCGTGAACGACTCGCCCGGCGAGAGGTCGTCGATCACGGGCCCCGCGGCGGCGACGAGCCGACGCTCGAACTCCGCCACCGCCTCGGTGGCAGCCGTCCGCTGCTCGTCCTGCGTCCCGCGCCCGGGGTAC
>DASZKB010000051.1:0-6561 GCA_035947475.1 Gaiellaceae bacterium
GCTGTCGCTGCCCGAGCGAGAGGCGCGCGCCCCGCTCGCCGACCTCCGTCTCGTAGCAGTCCTCGAGCTTCATCACGAACTCGTGCGCACCGACGGCGCGGGCCGCCGCCGCGATCTCCTCGGCGCTCGCGTCCGGCCGGCCGAAGGCGATGTTCTCGCGCACGGTGCCCGCGAAGAGGAAGCCCTCCTGCGGCACGATCCCGAGCTGGCGTCGCAGGCTCTCCTGCGTGACGTCGCGGAGGTCGTGGCCGTCGATCGTGATGCGGCCGTCGCGCGGGTCGTAGAACCGTGCGATCAGCTTCGCCATCGTCGACTTGCCGGCACCGGTGTGGCCGACCAGCGCCACCGTCGTGCCGGGCGCGACCTCGAGGACGATGTCGTGGAGAACGTCGGGCCCGTTGCCGTACCGGAAGTGGACGCGCTCGAACGCGACGCGCCCCTCGATGGGCGGGAGCTCCTTCGCGTTCGGCTGATCGACTACCTCCGGCTCCTCGTCCATCACGTCGATGATCTTGTCGAGCGCGGCGACGGCGGCGAGGAACGTGTTGTAGAGCTGCGAGAGCTGCTGGACGGGGTCGAAGAAGTTCGCCAGGTAGCCGATGAACGCGAAGAGCGTCCCGATCGTGAGCGAGCCGTCGAAGACGAGGTAGCCGCCGAAGCCGAGCACGACCGCCGTCGCGGTGGAGGACAGAAAGTCGACGAACGGGAAGTAGTAGGCGTTGAGGATGACCGTCTCGTAGTTCGCGGAGCGGTAGGAACGGTTGACGCGGTGGAAGTTCTCCTCGTTCCTCTCCTCGCGCGTGAACGCCTGGACGACGCGCATTCCGGAGACGTCCTCCTGCAACGTCGCCGTCACCGAGCCGAGGTGCTCGCGCACGCGCGCGTAGGCGCGCGCCGACCGCCGGCGAAAGATCGACGTGGCGATGCTCATGAGCGGAAACACCGCCAGGGCCGCGAGCGCGAGACGCCAGTCGAGCAGGAAGAGAATGATCGCCGAGCCGATGAGCGTAAGGCTGTTCTGAAGGAGGGTCGTCACACCCTCCGTGACGAGCTGGTCCAGCGCCTCCACGTCGTTCGTGAGCCGCGAGATGACCGCGCCCGCCCGGTTGCGCTCGTAGAAGCCGAGCGAGAGGCGCTGGAGGTGCGAGAAGAGCCGCTCACGGAGGTCGGCGAGGACGCGCTCGCCGACCCAGGCCGTGAAGTAGAGCTGGACGGCGCTCGCGCCCCAGTTGAGGAGGCCGGCGCCCAGGAAGGCGGCGACGACGATGGTCAGGAGATCGAGGTCGCCCCCGCGGATCCCGTCGTCGATCGCGACCTTGGCGAGGTACGGGGGGGCAAGCGTCGTCGCGATCGCGGCGAGCAGCGCGACCATCGCGAGGGCGGCGCGCCCGTATCGCGGGCGCGCGAGGCGGGCCAAGACGGCCACCCTGCGCGCCGTGCGCGCCCAGCTCCAGTCGTCCACCTTGACGTCGCGCGGCCGCGTGAGGTGGCTGCCCGGCTGATGGACTCTCACGACGCCGCCGCCTCCTCGAGCTGGCGCACCACCTCGAGCTCGACCAAGCCGTGCTCGTGGATGTCGCGGTAGACGGGACTCTGCTCGAGAAGCTCCTCGTGCGCGCCGCGCGCGACCACCCGGCCCGCCTCGAGGACGACGATCTCGTCGGCGAGCGAGATCGTCGAGAGCCGGTGGGCGATGATGAGCGTCGTCCGCCCGCGCATCGCCTCGCGCAGGCCGAGCCGGATCTTCGCCTCGGTGGCAGCGTCGACAGAGGAGGTGGCGTCGTCGAGGATGAGAACGCGCGGGTCGACGACGAGCGCGCGCGCGATCGCGATCCGCTGGCGCTGGCCGCCGGACAGCGTGATCCCGCGCTCGCCGATCACGGTGTCGTAGCCGTCGGGCAGCTTGACGATGAACTCGTGTGCCTGCGCCATCCGTGCCGCGCGCTCGACGTCGGCGTCGGTCGCGCCCGGGGCGCCGAAGGCGATGTTCTCGCGGACGCTCGCCGAGAAGAGGAACGGGTCCTGCGAGACGATTCCGATCGCGCGCCGGAGGTCTTCGAGCTTCACGTCGCGGACGTCGGCCCCGTCGAGGACGACGCGGCCGTCCGTCACGTCGTAGAAGCGGGGGACGAGCGCAGCGAGCGTCGTCTTCCCCGACCCGGTGTGCCCGATCAGCGCGATCGTCCGGCCCGGCGGGATGGCGAGGTCGACGTCCTGGACGACGAGCCGCTCGCGGTCGTAGCCGAACGTCACATCCTCGAACCGGAGCTCGCCCTCGCCTTCAGGGAGCGGCCGCGCGTTCGCCCGCTCGACGATCTCGTCCGGCTCGTCGAGGAGCTCGAAGATGCGCTCGCCCGAGGCGATCGCGCGCTGCGCCCAGCCGATCCACGAGCCGAGCATCCGGAGCGGGAAGATCAGCATGAGGATGTACACGTTGAAGGCGACGAACTGGCCGAGGGTCAGGTGGCCGTTCACGACGCGGTGGCCGCCGTAGAGAAGGATCCCGGCCTGCGCGAGCAGGGGCAGGAACGAGAGAAGCGGCGCATAGCGCGCCCGCAGCCGGGTAGCGCGGACGGACTGGTCGAAGACCTGCTCGGTACGCGCCTCGAACTTCTGCTCCTCGCGGCGCTCCTGCGCAAAGGCTTTGACGACGTGGACGCCGACGATCGACTCCTCGGCGACCGTGGTCACGTCGCCCATCTTCTGCTGGACGTCCTTCAGGATCGGGTGTGACGAGCGCGTGTAGAAGTACGCAATTGCGATGAGCGCGGGCGTGATCCCGAGGGCCACGAGCGCCAGACGCCAGTCGAGCACGAAGACGATCCCCGTCACCGCCACGATCGAGATGACGTGCTGGCTGAAGAAGACGAGGCCGTACCCGAGGAAGAAGCGAACGCCCTGAACGTCGACGGTCGCGCGGGACATGAGCTGACCCGTCTGGTGGCGGTCGTAAAACCCCCACGAGAGGCGGAGAAGGCGCGCGTAGAGGGCGTTGCGGATGTCGTACTCGACGCCGAGGGACTGGCGGCCGGCGATGAAGCGGCGGGCGGCCATGAGCGCCGCGCGGACGACTCCGGCCGCGAGGACGAGGCCCGCCAGGATGGCGAGCAGCCGCTCGTCGCGATCGGGGATGGCCCGGTCGATCGCTAGACCGGTAAGCCACGGGATGAGGAGGCCGCCGCCCATCGCGGCGGCTGCGATTACGACGGAAGCGAGAAGCGACCAGCGGTACGGCCGCAGAAAGCCGAGCAGGCGCGCGAAGGTTCGGAGTTGCCGAGGCGACGAGGCCACACCTAGACCAACGCCGAGTCTAGCCTCAGGCTTCCGGGCCGCTCCGGCCGCCGTTGTCTACGCGGGCAGCTTCGTGGGGTCGATTCGCTCCGTTCTCCCGAGCACGAGCCGATTGATCCACCACAGAGCCGCACCGCCGGCGAGGAGCACGACGACGATCACGAACGGAAGCGAGCTCTCCTGCTGCGTGATGAGCTTGATCAGCATTGCGATCGACACGACGGCGCCCGCGATCGGGAAGACGCTCGGTGCGACGAAGTGCTCGTGCTCCACGCGTTCCCGGCGCAGCACGAGGACGGAGATGTTGACCAGGGTGAATACGGTTAGGAGGAGCATGACGGTCGCCTGCGCTAGCTCGCTGAGGGTTCCGATCACGATCAGGATCGCGCACAGCGCAGCCGTGAAGATGATCGCGAACCACGGTGTCCGGCGACCAGCGTGAACGAACCCGAACGCGCGCGGCAGGATCCTCTCGTTCGCCATCCCGTAGGTCAGCCGTGAGGCCATGATCAGGTTGATCAGCGCGCCGTTCGCGACCGCGAGAAGCGCGATGGCGGAGAAGAGCCGTGTCGGGATCCCGAGCGGGCCTTCCCGCACGACCTCGAGGAGCGGCCCGTCCGAGCCCGCGAGCTGCTGGGTGGGGACGACCATGGAGGCCGTGAACGTGACGAGGAAGTAGATGATCCCGGCCAGGATGATTCCGCCGAAGAGCGCGAGCGGGTACATCCGAGCGGGATCGCGCGCCTCCTCGGCCACGTTGACCGAGTCCTCGAAACCGATGAGCGCGTAGAAGGCGAGGGCTGCTCCGCCGAAGATCGCGAGCCCGACGAACGTGCCCTCCTTGAACTCGAAGGCGCGGCTCGGCTCCGCGTCGCCCGTCCCGAGCGCGGCTATCCCGATCAGGATGATAAGGGCGAGGCCCGTCACCTCGACGAACGTGAGAGCCATGTTGATCTTGATCGACTCGGAGATCCCGCGGAAGTTGATGAAGGAGACGACGACCAGGAAGACGAGCGCCGCGATCGTCGTCGGCACGCTCACGAACTCGCCGAGGTAGTCGCCGCCGAAGGCCCGGGAGAGCGTCGCCGCCGAGGTAAGGCCCGACGCCGCGACCGCAACAACGACCATGAACGTCAGGAACGGCTGCCGGAACGCCTTGTTGACGTAGAGCGCCGCCCCGCCTGCGTGAGGGTACTTCGTGACCAGCTCCGCGTAGGCGAACGCGGTAAGGAGAGCGAGGAGAAGAGCAACCCCGAACGCCGTCCAGATCGCGCCCCCGACCTCACCCGCCACGACGCCGACGAGCGCGTAGATGCCCGCGCCGAGGATGTCGCCCAAGATGAAGAAGAGAAGCATCTTTCGGCTGATCGCACGGCGGAGCGGCCCTTCCTGGGCCGCGTGCTCGGCCGCGAGAGGAGCGGTGGTCATCGCGGTCCCCCTTTCGTCGCCCTCGCCGCGCTTACCCGTCGACCGGGCCGACTACACCGGCTGCCTACACTCGGCGCGGATGGCGCTTCCGCTCGAGTCGGTTCCGAACTTCTCCGAGGGGCGGGACGGGCACCTGATCGACGCGATCGGGGCGGCGCTCGCGCGGCCTGCCCGGCTCCTCGACGTCCACTCCGATCCCGACCACAACCGCTCCGTCTACACGGTCGTCGGGACAGGCGACGAACTCGTCGAGGCGCTCCTCGACGGGATCCGCGTCGCGGTCGAACGCATCGACGTGCACGCGCACGCCGGCACGCACCCCCGCATCGGCGCGGCCGACGTCGTTCCCCTCGTTCCGCTGCGTCCCGAGCAGGAGGCGGACGCCCGCGCCGCCGCCCTCGCGCTCGCGGAGCGGCTCGGCAGCGAGCTCGAGCTTCCGGTCTTCTTCTACGGGCGCCTCACGGAGGATCAGCGAGAACCGGCGTTCTACCGGCGAGGCGGGCTCGCGGAGCTGGACGGTCGGCTCGCCGCGGGAGAGGTCGTCCCGGACCGCGGTCCTTCGGCGCTCCACCCGACGGCCGGAGGGGTGATCGTCGGCGTGCGCCGCCCGCTCATCGCCTTCAACGTCAACCTCCGCTCTCGCGACGTCGAGGTGGCGCGGGAGATCGCGCGGAGCGTGCGCGAGCGCGACGGCGGCTTTCCGGGCGTGCGGGCGCTCGGCCTCGAGCTTCTGCACGCCGGGGTCGTCCAGGTCAGCATGAACGTGACCGACTGGGAGGCGGCGGCGCTGCACGAGATCGTCGAGCGCATCGAGGCGGAGGCTGCTGCGCGCGGCGTCGAGGTGAGCGGAAGCGAGCTCGTCGGACTCATGCCCGCGGGCGCGGCGGCCGCGGCGGCGGGCCGGATGCTTCGTCTCGAACGCTTCGACCCCGCCCAAGTCCTCGAGCTCAGGGTGCTCGACGAGCGGGACTAGACTTCGAGCAGGATGGCGCTTGCGACCGCCGTCAGCCTCACGGGCGACGACCTCACCGCCGAGGAGGTCTGGGCGGTCGCCGTCGAGGGTGCGACCGTCGAGCTTTCGGACGGCGCCCGTGACAAGATGCGCGCCGCACGCGAGCTCGTCATCGCGGCGGAGGGCGCGGGCGAGCACACGTACGGGATCAACACCGGGTTCGGGCGGTTCGTGGACCGCACGATTCCGCCCGAGCTCGCCGACGAGCTGCAGCTCCGCCTGCTTCGAAGCCACGCGTGCGGAGTGGGGGAGCCGTACCCGGACGAGGTCGTCCGGGCGGCGATGCTCCTGCGCGCCAACACGCTCGCGAAGGGGTATTCCGGCGCGCGGATCGAGACGGTCGAGCTCCTGCTCGAGTGCCTCGCTCGGGGCGTACTCCCCGTCGTGCCGAGCCGCGGGTCGGTCGGGGCGAGCGGCGACCTTGCCCCGCTCGCGCACCTCGCGCTCCCCCTCGTCGGCGAAGGGCTCGCCCGCGTCGACGGCGAGGTGCTCGGCGGCGGCGAAGCGCTCGCGCGGGCCGGCCTCGAGCCGGTCGCCCTCAAGGCGAAGGAGGGTCTCTCGCTCGTCAACGGGACGCAGTTCATGGCCGCGGTCGGGGCGCTCGGGGTCGTGCGCGCCCGCCGCCTCGCGCGCGCCGCCGACGTCGCCTGCGCGCTCTCGGTCGACGCGCTGCAGGCCTCGCGGACGAGCTTCGCTCCCGAGATCCATGCGCTGCGTCCGCTGCGGGGCCAGCGCGATTCCGCCGCGAACGTGCTCACCCTGCTCGAGGGGTCGGCGATCAACGAGGCGCACCGCTGGTGCGACAAGGTGCAGGACGCGTACTCGCTTCG
>DASZKB010000052.1:0-1666 GCA_035947475.1 Gaiellaceae bacterium
TACCCACGTGTTACTCACCCGTTCGCCGCTTTCCCCAGCCCCGAAGGGCTGGTTCGTCGCTCGACTTGCATGTGTTAAGCGCGCCGCCAGCGTTCGTCCTGAGCCAGGATCAAACTCTCCGTGAAGAAGTGTTGTCACGTCCGCCCGAAGGCGGGTTGGACAGCTGCTTCGAGGATGAGCTTGAAGCTCAAAGTGTCTGCCTTCCGAGGAAGGCTAGACGGGTATTAAGAGCCTCCTGCGCCGAAGCGCGAGAGGTTCTCGACGTTCACGCTGTTGAGTTTTCAAAGACCGCGCCGCCTCGGCGGCCGGCCACGAAAAAGGCCTCCGACTCCACAGGAGGCCCTCCGAGAAGTGATACCGGTCGTATCTGCTTCTTCTGAGGGCTTCTCCCTTGCCGAGGGACCACTTTTCGCGGCCAGTCTCCTGGCCAGCCGTCGCATGATAGCAACGACTACCGCGGTGTCAAGGATTCGCCGCGCCGACGAAAACTCGTGCAAATCGGCGCTTTCCGGCCTGTAGGAGCGCGCCGTCGAGGCGGCTCGCGGGTACCTCGAGCTCGGAGACGACGTCGCCGTTGAGCCTGACCCCTCCCTGGGCGATCAGACGGCGCCCCTCGCTCGTCGACGAGACGCCGAGGTGATCGACAAGGACGCCCGGCAGGTACACAGTCCCGTCCTTCGCGCTGACGCGGATCTCGGGGACCTCGACGGGGGCTTCGCGCTCGCGGACCACGCGCGTGAAGTGAGCCTCGGCCGCGCGGGCCGCCTCCTGCCCGTGTGAGCGGCGGACGATGAAGCGCGCAAGCTCGAGCTTCGCCTCGAGCGGATCCAGCGTGCGCGGGTCGACGTCCGACTCCACGACGAGCCGGTAGTAATCGCGCAGCAGCTCGTCGGAGATCCTCATCGTCTTTCCGAACTGCTCCTCCGGCCGCTCGCGGAGGCCGATGTAGTTCCCGAGCGAGGCGCTCATCTTTCGCCCGTCCGTCCCGAGGAGAAGCGGCGTCGTGAGCGCGACCTGCGGCTCGAGCCCGTACGCCTCCATCACGTCCCTGCCGGCGAGGAGGTTGTAGTGCTGGTCCGTGCCGCCGAGCTCCACGTCGGCGCGCACCGCGACCGAGTCGTAGGCCTGCATGAGCGGATAGAGGAGCTCCGAGACGGAGATCGGCTGCCCCTCCCGGTAGCGGTTGGCGAAGTCGTCGCGCTCGAGCAGGCGCGCCACCGTCATCGTGCGCGTGAGCCGGATCGTCTCCGCGAAGTCGAGGGTCGAGAGCCACTCGCCGTTGAAGCGCACCTCGAGCCGCGCCGGGTCGGTATCGATGATCTGCGCCGCCTGCTCGAGGTACGTCCTCGCGTTCCGGTCGATCTCCTCGTCCGAGAGGATCGGGCGCTCGGTCGAGCGACCGGAGGGATCGCCGATCCGCGTCGTGTAGTCCCCGATGATCAAGACCCCGACGTGGCCCCAGCGCTGGAAGGCGGCCATGCGCTGGAGCGGGATCGCGTGCCCCACGTGGACGTCGGGGGCGGTAACGTCGATCCCGAGCTTGACGCGAAGGGGCCGGCCGAGCGCGAGCTTTCGCTCGAGCTCCCCCTCCGGAAGGACGGCGACGGCGTTCCGAACGAGCTCGGCCAGCTGGTCACCCGCGGCCATGGGGTGATTCTAGGGTCGC
>DASZKB010000053.1:0-4894 GCA_035947475.1 Gaiellaceae bacterium
TCACGGTCGAGGAGACGCCTTCGCCCTAGGCGCGGGGGTGCGCGCGGTCGTAGACGCGCCGAAGCCGCTTGCCGTCGACGTGGCTGTAGATCTGCGTCGTCGAGAGCGAGGAGTGGCCGAGCAGCTCCTGGATCGTGCGGAGGTCCGCGCCGCCCTCGAGCAGGTGCGTCGCGAAGGCGTGTCGGAGGCGATGCGGGTTGCGAAGCAGACGGCGGAGCGTCGAGGTGTCGAGCGGCCGCCCGCGCGCCGACACGAACAGACGGTTCTCGGCGCCGCGCACGAGCTCCGGTCGCCCGTCCTCGAGATAGCGGCGTAGCCGGTAGGCCGCCTCCTCGCCGAGGGGAACGGCGCGCTCCTTACCGCCTTTCCCCCGGATCACGACGAGCTCCTGCTCGAAGTCGATGTCGGCGAGCGAGAGGTCGACCACCTCCTGCGAGCGCAGGCCGGCGGAGTAGGCAAGCTCGAAGAGGGCACGGTTTCGAAGCGCGAGCGGCCCGTCGCCGGCGAAGCGCGAGAGCACCTCGTCGGTTTCCTCGGGGCGAGGGGCGTGCGGGAGGCGCCGCCGGCGCCGCCCGGTGATCGCGATGTCCGGTACGCGCGCGGGCCCGAGCGCCGAGCGAAGGAAGGACCGGACGGCGGCGAGCTTCCTCGCGATCGTCGTCTGCGAGAGCTTGCGCGGCGTACGGCCGGGCCGGTCGGCGCCGAGCTCCGCCGCGTACTGCGCGAGCGCGCGCGCGTCCACGTCGTCGATGCGCACGCGGATACGCCGCAGCCAGGAGGCGAACTCCTCGAGATCCGTGCGGTAGGCGCGCCGGGTCGCGTCCGAGAGCGCCGGGCTCGCGAGGAACCGCTCGATGGCCGCCTCGGTGTCCACGCGATCGATTTCCGCCCGTCCAGAAGCCTTCCTCCATAGTTGAAGGCCGTGTGGCTCTCGCTCCTCATCCGCGATCTCGTTCTGGCGAGCTGGGAGACCGACGAGGCGTCGCTCGCCCGGGCTCTTCCGCCCGGCGTGCGCGCCGCGACCGTCGACGGCAAGCACCTCGTCTCGCTCGTCGCCCTACGGGCCGAAGCGGCGCGGCTCGGGCGCCTTCCCGTGCCGCGGTTCTCGCTGCTGGAAGCCGCCACGTACGTCGAGCACGAGGGGCGCGCCGTCTTCTTCCTCGCCGGCCGCGTCACTCTTCCGGCCTCGCCGGCCGTGCTCTTCGGCCTGCCGTACCGGCCGGCCCGCCTGCGCGTGCGGGCGGGACACGCCGACGCGCCCGGCGTGGGCGTCTCGCTCCGCTACCGGCGCGCCGCCGGGGGCGCCCGCGCGCCGCTCGACTTCTCCGATGCAGGACTCGTCGAGGCGGGCAGCCTGCGGCGGTTCCGCGTCCGAAGCGGCGACATCCCGTGGGAGGGCGCCGCGCTCGTCGAGCCGCCGCGCCACGACCTCCTCCTCGCGCTCGGCCTGCGCCTGGCCGGCGCGCCGTCGGTCGTCTACGCCGAGCGGTTCGAGTTCGAGGTCGAGATCCCGCGCAAGGTGAGGAGCTCGTCGAGCCGCGCCGCGCGGTAGTCGAAGATCGCGTCGAGCCAGCGTCCGACGAAGAGGCGTTGCACGATCGGCGCGAGCGGCCCGCCCGGCACGCGGTAGCGGACGTGGTCGTAGATCTCAGTGCCGCCTCGGACGGGCGAGAAGCGGTGCGTGTGCTCCCAGAGCGAGTACGGCCCGACCGCCTGGACGTCCGTGAAGCCTCTGGGTGGCGTCCACCTCGCGATCTCGGCGTGCCACCCGACCGGCACGCGGAAGAGTCGAAGCTCGTACCGGATGAGCGAGCCGTGCTCGAGCGTCGCCGGCGCCTCGAGGATCCGGAACCGAAGCCACGGCGGCGTGATCGCCTCGAGGTTCTGGGCGTCGGAGAAGAACGCGAACGTCTCTTCGAGCGGCCGCGGCACGAACTGGCGGCGCGCCAGATGATGGTCGCTACTCGCCGACGACGCCCTTGCCGCCGCCGCGGTGGTTCACCGCGAGGAGCTTCAGCTCGGTCATCTCCTCGATCGCGTAGCGAAGGCCTTCACGTCCCATCCCGGACTGCTTGACGCCGCCGTACGGCATGTGGTCGACGCGGAAGGTCGGCACTTCGTTGACCATGATCCCACCGACCTCGACGTCGGCGAAGACGCTCTCGACGAGCTCGAGGTCGTTGGTGAAGATCCCGGCCTGAAGGCCGTAGTCGCCGAGGCCGACGGCGCCGATCGCCTCGCGAACGTCCGAGTACTCCCAGAGGCCGACGACCGGCGCGAAGACCTCGTCGCAGGCGACGCGCATGTCGTCCGCGAGCCCCGTCAGGACGGTCGGCTCCCAGAGGCGCCCGTCGTGCCCGCCGCCGGCGAGCAACTCTGCGCCGCCCTCGACCGCCTCGTCCACCCATGCGGTCACCCGCTCGGCGGCGCCGTCGTCGATGAGCGGGCCGACGTCCGTGTCCTCGGCGAGCGGGTCGCCGACCTTGAGGGCGCGCACGCGCGCGAGGAACTCCTCCCTGAACGCCTCGTGGACGTCCGAGTGGACGTAGACGCGCTGCACGGCGATGCACGACTGGCCCGCCTGGACGAAGCCGCCCCAGGCGACGCGCTCGGCCGCGTAGGAGACGTCGGCGTCACGGTGGACGATCACGGCGCTGTTCGAGCCGAGCTCGAGCGTGACCTTCTTTCGGCCGGCTTGGCTCTTGAGCGACCAGCCCACGGCGGGGCTCCCGGTGAAGCTCAGCATGCGCAGGCGGTCGTCCTCGACGAGCGGCTTGGCGGCCTCGGTGCCGCTTGGGACGACCGAGAACGCGCCCTCCGGCCACCCCGTCTCGACGACGAGCTCGCCCAGCTTGAGCGCCGCCACCGGCGTCTGCGAGGACGGCCGGACGATGATCGGGTTCCCGGCCGCGAGCGCAGGCGCCACCTTGTGCGCGACGAGGTTGAGCGGGAAGTTGAACGGCGTGATGCCGGTCACCGGGCCGAGCGGCACCCGCCGTACGTAGCCGACTCGCCGCTCGTTGCCCGGAAGCCAGTCGAGCGGGACGACTTCCCCGTAGATCCGCTTCGCCTCCTCCGCGGCCACCTTGAACGTGAAGGTGGCGCGGTCGACCTCGACCTGCGCCGCCTTGACAGGCTTGCCCGCCTCGAGCGCGATCGTCCGAACGAAGTCGTCGCGGCGCTCGCGGATCCCGGTGCTGATGGCCTCGAGGACTTCCGCGCGCTTCCAGGACGGGAGCTTCCGCGTCTCCTCGAACGCCTCGGCGGCCGCCGCGATCGCGGCTTCGATCTCGCTCGGCCCGGCCCGGTGGACGACCGCCACCACGGCGTCGTCGTAGGGGCTTCGAACGTCGATCGCATCCCCAGTCTTCGGCCGTTCGCCTGCGACGAGTGCCCCGAACTCCCCGAGGGCCGCCGCGCCGGCGGCCTCGCCCTCGGCTGCGCGTGGCCTTGCCGCGCGCAACCGCTCCGCTGTGCTCATGACAAATCCCTCCCGACGCATACGATACGGGGCAGTTTGTCTCTCACGCGGCCAAGGTAGGAACAAGAAGTGGCGATCCTCACGACGGCGCACGGGCTCGAGGGCCACGGGCTCGACCCCCGCGGCCGCGTCTACTGGAACGCGTCGACGTCGGTGCTCTACACGCGCGCGCTCGCGCGCGGCGAGGCGATCCTCGCCGAGGGCGGGCCCCTCGTCGTCGACACAGGACGCCACACGGGCCGCTCGCCGCGCGACCGCTTCGTCGTTCGCGAGGCGGGCTCCGAGGACCGGATCTGGTGGGGGGACGTCAACCGCGCTCTCGCCGAGGAGAGCTTCGACGGGCTGCGCGACAAGCTGATCGCGCACTTGGACGACGCCGAGGAGGTCTACGTCGTCGATGCCCTCGCGGGCGCCGATCCCGAGCATCGCCTCGGCGTCCGCGTCATCACCGACTCGCCGTGGCACGCGCTCTTCGCGAAGACGCTCTTCATCGAGCCGAGCGAGCAGGAGCTCGACGACTACGAGCCGCAGGCGCTCGTCCTCCACGCGCCCGCCGTCGAGGCGGACCCGGCGGAGGACGCAACGCGAAGCGAGACGTTCATCGTGCTCCATCCGAGCCGCGCGGAGATCCTGATCGGCGGGACTGAGTACGCCGGCGAGATCAAGAAGTCGATCTTCACGCTCATGAACGACCGACTCCCGCTCGAGGGCGTCCTGCCGATGCACTGCTCGGCGAACGTCGGCGACGACGGCCGGGTCGCGATCTTCTTCGGTCTCTCCGGCACCGGGAAGACGACGCTCTCAGCCGATCCCGAGCGCCATCTGATCGGCGACGACGAGCACGGCTGGAGCGACGAGGGGATCTTCAACATTGAGGGCGGCTGCTACGCGAAGGTCATCCGCCTGTCGCCCGAGGCGGAGCCCCAGATCTGGCGCGCGTCCCATTCGTTCGGGACGGTGCTCGAGAACGTGATCGTCGACGAGAACGGCGTCCTCGACCTCGACAACGCCTCGAAGACGGAGAACACGCGGGCCGCCTACAAACTGGAGGAGATCGACAACGCCCTGCCGGAGAAGCGCGCCGGCCATCCCAGCGCGGTCGTGTTCCTGACGGCGGACGCGTTCGGGATCTTCCCGCCGATCGCGCGCCTGAGCCGGGAGCAGGCGATGTTCTACTTCCTCTCGGGCTTCACCGCGAAGCTGGCGGGGACCGAGATCGGCGTCAAGGAGCCGCAGCCGACCTTCTCGGCCTGCTTCGGCGCGCCGTTTCTACCGCAGGAACCGAAGATGTACGCGCAGATGCTCGGCGACAAGCTGAGCGAGCACGGCGCGACCGTCTGGCTCGTGAACACCGGCTGGACGGGAGGGCCGTTCGGCGAGGGCCACCGGATGCCGATCCAGGCGACGCGGGCG
>DASZKB010000054.1:0-5190 GCA_035947475.1 Gaiellaceae bacterium
GGGGGTGGAGGCTGAAGCGGCGGCCGTGCGGGTCGAGAGCTGAGAGACCCGACGCGCCGCTCGTGTGCGCGATCCATGCTCCCGTCGGGATCGCTTCGGCGACATCCGCGATCGCTCGGTCGGGGACGCACACGACCACGAGGTCGGCGCCGTCGCACGCGAGCTCGCGGCCGGTGGTCCGCGTCGGCAGGCTCTCGCCCAGGCGCGCGGCGACCGCTCTGCCGACGCGCCCGGCGCCGACGACGCATACCGATCTGAAAGTCACTCGCTCCAGTTCCGTTCCGGATACCGGGCCGGTCCCAGTCTAGCTCTGGAGCGAGCGCTAGGTCTTCGGTGCGCTAAGCGTGGAGGCGAGCCCGCAGGCTGCTCGTGCGGTCGCGGAGGTGCGCTTCCTCGAGCTGCTTGGCGAGCTCGCGGACCCAGCTCTGCGCCGTCTCGAGATCGGCCTGAAGCCGGTCGCGCTCGTCGTGCGACGCGGCCAGCTCCTTCCGGAGCGTCTCGAGCTCGCTCGCCTGGTACTCGAGCCGGTCGATGAGCTCGGCGACGATCGACTCGTCGCCGTGGACGACCCTCGACGCGGCGTCGAGAGGACGAGTTCCGAATTCCATGAGCCCCCCTTTTGGGTGTTGCGGTGGGCCCTACCCTCTGCTCTCTCGCCTCTCATTGTCGTGATGAGCACGCAGCTGTAAAGACGTGAGGACGCAGTTTGCGATGCGTCCGGATCCGTGCCTACACTCCCGCGGCGATGCCGATCTACGAGTACGTGTGCATGGAGTGCGAGAGCCACTTCGAGGAGCTCGTCCGGGCCGACTCCGAGGCTCCCAGCTGTCCCGACTGCGGTTCCGGTAAGGCGCGGCGGCAGCTCTCCGTGTTCGCAGCTCACGGCACCGCCGAGCAGCCGAGCTTCGGCGGATTCTCCGGCGGAGGCGGTTGTTGCGGCGGTGGGTGTGGCTGCGGCTGAGGACTCGGCGCACCGGGTAGCGGCGCTCGACGCCTACGCCGCGGCGGCGTCTACGTGCACGCGCTGTCGCCTCGCGGCGGGGCGGACGCAGGTCGTCTTCGGCGTGGGCAACCCCGACGCGGATCTCATGTTCGTCGGTGAGGCGCCGGGGTTTCACGAGGACAAGCAAGGGTTTCCGTTCGTCGGGCAGGCGGGCAAGCTGCTCGACCAGCTGCTCGAGCGAATCGGCTTGGCGCGCCCCGAGGTCTACATCGCGAACGTGATCAAGTGCCGCCCGCCGGGCAATCGCGATCCGCAGCCGGACGAGATAGAAGCCTGTGAAGGCCACCTCTTCCGCCAGATCGACCTCATCGAGCCGAAAGTCGTCGCCACGCTCGGGAACTTCGCGACGAAGCTCCTGAGCGGGAAGCCGTACGGGATCACCCGCGTGCACGGGAAGCCGCAGGAGACGCGCGTGGCGGGGCGCGCGGTCCTCCTCTACCCGCTCTACCACCCCGCCGCCGCTCTCTACACGCCGGCGATGCTGCAGACGCTCGAGGAGGACTTCGCGCGTCTGCCGGCGCTCCTCGCGCGCGAGGAGCCCGCTCCCGCGCCGGTCGTTCCGCTGTTTCCGGCCGCGGCTCCGGCGGTCGCTACGCCGACCCAGGAACAGCTCGGCCTCTTCTGACGTCGCTCTTCTAAGCTCTCGGCATGGTCGAGCTCGAGTCCTCCTCGCCCGAGGAGACCGAGCGGATCGCGGCGAAGCTGGCGGCGCGACTAGAGATCGGCGACGTCGTGACCGTGGCCGGCGAGCTGGGGACCGGCAAGACGACGTTCGTGCGAGGCGCGTGCCGCGCCCTCGGAGTGGCCGGGCCGGTCACGAGCCCCACGTACACGATCGGCCACCGTTACCGTGGCCGCGTCGACGTCTCTCACCTCGACCTCTACCGCTTCGGCGGGATGTCGGAGGCGGAGTGGGGCGACCTCGAGGCGTACTTCTCCGACGCCGTCGTCTTCGTCGAGTGGCCGGAGGCGGGGGAGGGGTTCCTGCCGCTCCCGCGGGCTCGCTTCCGGTTGCGACACCTTGGGCCCGAACATAGACTCATCATCGTCGAGACGGCGGAAAAATCCCTGGAAATGGCCCTTTCCTCGCGAACGTGACCCTCGCCTTCGACACCGCGACGAACGTCGCGACGATCGCGCTCGTCCGCGACGGAGAGGTGCTCGGCGAGCGCGCGTCGCGCGCGGTGCGCATCCTCGACGACATCGACGCGCTCCTCGCCGAGACCGGTCTCGGGCGCGACGACGTCGGTCGGATCGTCGTCGGGACGGGGCCCGGGAGCTACACGGGCCTTCGGATGGGCCTCATCACGGCACGAACGCTCTCGTTCGCGCTCGGCGTGCCCTTGGCGGGCATCTCGACGCTCGCCGCGCTCGCGGTCGGCGCGCCGGGCGCCGTTCCGGTGATCGACGGGCGCCGGGGCGAGATCTTCTCTCTCGTCGCAGGCGAGCCGGCCGTCCTCCGCCCGGAGGAGCTCCAGGTGCGGCCGGGAGCCGCATGCGTCGGTGACGGAGCCGTGCGCTACCGCGACGTCCTCGAGCGAGCGGGGGCGGAGGTCCCGCCCGACGAAAGCCCGCTGCACCTCCCGTGGGCCCGCCATCACGCCGCCCTCGCTGCCGACTTCGGGCCGCCCGACACGGTCGAGCCGATCTACCTGCGCCTCCCCGACGCCGAGCGCGCGCTTCAGCCGTGATCGAGATCCGGCGCCTCGCCCTCGCTGACCTCGAACAGATCGACCGGATCGAGCGCGAGTCGTATCCCACGCCCTGGTCGCGCTCGATGTTCGCCGGCGAACTCGCCAAGTCGTCTTCGATCACGCTCGGCGCCTTCGAGACCGAGATGGGCGACCGGCTCGTGGGCTACCTGGTCGTCTCCCGGTACGTCGACGCGTGGCACATCATGAACGTCGCCGTCGATCCCGAGTGCCGCAGGCGCGGGATAGCGACGCGGCTCCTCGACGCGCTCTTCGCGACGACGGCGGGCGACGCCCGGCGTGGCTACACGCTCGAGGTGCGCGTCTCGAACACGACCGCGATCGCGCTCTACGAGCGGCTCGGCTTCCAGGCGACGGGCGTCCGGCGCGGGTACTACACCGACAATCGCGAGGACGCGCTCGTTATGTGGAAGGACCCGCTCGCCGCGGCCGCGGCCTCCCGGGGATCGCGCTGATCCTCGGGATCGAGACCTCGTGTGACGAGACCGCCGCCGCGGTCGTGACGCCGGACGGCCGCGTACTCTCGAACGTCGTCGCCTCCCAGGCCGACCTGCACGCCCGCTTCGGAGGCGTGGTGCCCGAGGTCGCGTCTCGACGCCACCTCGAGCTCGTCATGCCGGTCGTCGACGAGGCGCTCACCGACGCCCGCGTGGCGCTCGACGGCGTGGAATCCGTCGCCGTCACGCAGGGCCCCGGCCTCGTGGGTGCGCTTTTGATCGGCCTCTCCGCCGCCAAGGCGCTCGCGTGGTCGCGGCGGCTTCCGCTCGCTCTCGTCGATCATCTGCACGGGCACGTGGCGGCGCTCTACCTCGAGCCCGACCCGGTCGAGCCGCCCTTCCTCTGCCTGCTCGCGAGCGGCGGCCACACCCTTCTCCTCGACGTTCGCGACCGCTCGGGCTTTCGCGTGCTCGGCTCGACGCTCGACGACGCGGCCGGGGAGGCGTTCGACAAGGGCGCGCGCCTTCTCGGTCTCGGGTACCCCGGCGGGGCGGCGATCGACCGCCTCGCGCAAGAGGGCGACCCGGAGGCGTTCCGGTTTCCGGTCGCGCGCGTTCCCGGTCTCGACTTCTCGTTCTCGGGGCTCAAGACCGCGCTCCTCTACACCGTTCGCGACCTCGCGCCCGACGAGCTCGAGCGCCGGCGCGCCGACCTCGCCGCTGCCTACCAGCGGGCGATCGTGCGTGCGCTCGTGGAGCGCACGCACGCGGCCGCGGACGCCGTCGGCGCCGAGAAGGTCGCGGTCGTGGGCGGCGTGGCGGCCAATTCGGAGCTTCGCGCCGCCCTGCCGGGTGCCGCTCTCGCGCCCCTCGACCTCTGCACCGACAACGCCGCGATGATCGCGTCGGCCGCGCGCTTCCAGCGGCCGGCTCCCTATCCGGAGTATCTTGCGGTCGATGCGTACGCGTCCGCGGCCTAGCGCGTCCGGATTCACGCGGACCGCGACGCTCGCGCTCGTCGCGCTCGTCGCCACCGCGCTCGTCCTCGTCGGTCCCGTCCGCGGCGCCGGCGAGGCGGCCGTCCGGGCGGCCGCCTCGGCCTGGAAGGCGGCGTTCGCGGACCGGCCGCACCCCGCGGACGCGAAGCGCGTTCTCGTCGTGCTCTCCGCGCCTTCGCTCTCCGACCGGGTCGCGGCGCGCGGCACGCTCCCGAGGCCCGCCGTGCAGCGGCGCTGGAGCGGCGAAGCGGAGGCGGCGCAGCAGCTTCTCCTCGCGACGCTCCGCGAGCGCGGCGTCGAGATCAAGCGGGAGCACTCGTTCACCCGCACGCTCAACGGCTTCTCGGCGCTCGTCGACGGGCGGGCCGTCGCCGAGCTCGAGCAAAGCTCGCGCGTCAGGGGCGTCTACGGGGTCCGCGTCGTCTACCCCGCCTCGGTCGCCTCCGAGACGCTCGCCCGGCCCGAATTCGCGCGCGGGCAAGGCCGGCGGCCGGAGGTGTCGCTGCCGAACCTCGACGGGCGTGGCATCACGATCGCGCTGCTCGACACGGGCGTCGACCTCGGTCATCCGTACCTGGGCGGCCGCGTCCACCGGGGGATCGACGTCGTCGGGGGCGACGCCTTGGCAGTCGCGGAGCCGAAGCCGGACGACCCGACGAGCGTCGAGTCGCACGGGACGCGGATGGCGGGCATCGTCGCGGGAGCGGGCGGCCCGGCGGGGCTGCGGGGCGTCGCCCCCGGCGCCTCGATCCTGCCGATCCGTGTGCTGGGCTGGCAGCAGACCCGCGAACGCTCGTTCTCGCTGATCGGCTACGGCGACCAGCTGCTCGCCGGGATCGAGCGGGCCGTCGACCCGGACGGCGACGGCGACGTCGACGACCGTGCGCGGATCGCTCTCGCGCCCGTCGTCGAGCCGTACGCGTCGTTCGCGGACCGGCCGCACCCCGCGGACGCGAAGCGCGTTCTCGTCGTGCTGTCCGCGCCCTCGCTCTCCGACCGTGTCGCGGCGCGCGGCGCGCTACCAAGCGCGAAGCTGCAGC
>DASZKB010000055.1:0-11559 GCA_035947475.1 Gaiellaceae bacterium
CAAGGGGGCGCGCTTCGTGCGCTTCTGCGACGCGTTCAACATCCCGCTCGTCACGTTCGTGGACGTGCCGGGCTTCCTGCCAGGGACGGCGCAGGAGTGGGGCGGGATCATCCGCCACGGCGCCAAGCTCCTCTACGCCTACTGCGAGGCGACGGTGCCCAAGATCGCGGTCATCACGCGCAAGGCCTACGGCGGCGCGTACGACGTCATGAGCTCGAAGCACATCCGGGCCGACTTCAACTTCGCCTGGCCCACGGCGGAGGTGGCGGTCATGGGCCCGGAAAGCGCCGTGAACATCATCATCCGCAAGGAGCTCGAGGAGGAGGCCGACCCGGACGCGCGCCGCGCCGAGCTGATCGCCGAGTACAGGGAGCAGTTCGCCAACCCGTACGTCGCCGCCGAGCGCGGGTACGTGGACGACGTCATCGAGCCGCGGCGGACGCGCCCGGTTCTCTGTGAGGCGCTCACGACCGCGCTGAGCAAGCGAGAGCCGCGGCCGCCCCGCAAGCACGGCAACATCCCGCTGTAGCCTCGACGGCGAGCGTCAGGCGTTCGCGGCGAGCGCCGCCTCGCGTGACGCGAACTCGGCGCGGAAGGCCGCGACGACGGCGGGGTCGAACTGCGTGCCGGCACACGAGATGAGCTCCTCGACGGCCTCGTCGTGGGAGAGCTCCCCGCGGTAGGTGCGCTGGTTGGTCATCGCGTCGTAGGCGTCGGCGACGAGGATGATGCGCGAGCCGAGCGGGATCAGCTCGCCGAACAGGCGGTCGGGGTAGCCGTTGCCGTCCCAGCGCTCGTGATGGTGAAGGACCCAGGCGCCGACGGGCTCGATGCCGAGCGAGTCGAGCATGCGGAAGCCGATCCGCGGGTGGCGCTCGAGCACGAGCCGCTCCGTGTCGTCGAGCGGCGCCGGCTTGCGCAGGATCTCCTCGGGGATCGCGAGCTTCCCGAGGTCGTGCAGCCGCCCGGCCAGGCGGACGAGCTGAACCTCCTCCGGATCGAGCCCCATGCGCGTCGCGATGCGCCCGGCGATCTCGCCGACCGCGTGCGAGTGGCTGCGCGTGTAGACGTCCCGTGCGTCGACCGCCTCGGCGAGGCTGGCGGCGGCGCGCAGGCGGGCGGCTCGGTCGGGGCCCTCGGCGAGGCGCCGGAGCGCGGCGAGCTCGAGGACGTCGGCGCGGTAGACGCGGACGCGGTTCTTTCCGTGCTCCTTCGCCCAGTAGAGCGCGCTGTCGGCGACCCGGACGAGCTCCGCGCGCGCCATCCCGTGCTCGGGGTAGGTGGCGATTCCCGCCGAGACGCTCACGGGCTGGCCGTGCTCGTACGCGGTGGCGGCGATGCGGTTCACGACGGCGGTCGTGATCGCGAGCGCCTCGTCGGGGTCGCGCGCCGGAAGGAGGAGCGCGAACTCGTCCCCGCCGAGGCGGAACGCCTCCCCGCCCTGGCGCAGCCGGGACGCGATCTGGGCGAGGACGCGATCGCCGGTCGGATGGCCGTACCGGTCGTTGATCTCCTTGAAGTCGTCGATGTCGATGAGGCAGAGACTCACCGGAACGCGACGCTCGCGCGCGTCGTCCAGGTCGGCCTGGAGCCGTTCGTGGAAGTGCCGGTGGTTTCCGAGGCCGGTCAGCGGGTCGGTCAACGCCAGCCGCATCGCCTTGAGCGCGCTGTGGACGGAGCGCTGGTAGAGCGCCACCGCCACGACGGGTCCGATCAGCGCGGCTGCGAGCACGGGCGAGCGTTCCCAGAGCACCGCGAGCGTGAGGCTGATCGACGCCATGATCGCGAAGGGCACCACCGTCCAGTAGGCGCTTCGTCGCAGCAGTCGGACGAAGGGCTCCTCGGCCCAGCGCGCGACGACCGCGGTCGTGAGGAGAAGGTTGACGGCGTAGAACGAGCCCGACGCGACGAGCACCTCGAAGAAGAGGGACGCGATCGGGTCCGCGTGCCGGCCGAACGGGACGGCGAGCCCCGCCGCCGCGCCGGCGAGCGCGTAGACGGAGCTGTTGTAGAGGAGCCGGATGAACGGCCGGCGACGCGCGAGCTCCGTCGCCGCCATCGTCACGAACGCGAGCGCGGCGGCCGCGGCCCAGCCGTAGAGAACGGCGGCTCCCACCATGAACACCGCGGCGAGAGAGACACTCCCGGCCGGGAGGCTCTCGATCGGCACCGGGAACGCTTCCACGAACACGGAGGCGACGAGAAGCGCGCCGACCCCGGCGACGAGGGCGAGCGACGGCCGAGACGCGACGAACGCGACTGTGGCCGCTCCTAGCGCGGCCACGCCGGCGAGCGTCACGGGGGCGACGACCGGAAGCAGCCGCGCCGTCTCGCGCGACACGACCGCGCGCGAGCGCGGCCGAGCCAACGACGCGTCAGCGAGCGCGGAGGGGAGCGCGGTCACCCGGGCGGGCTACCACTTGAAGCCGAAGTCTGCGTAGCCGCCTGAGGCGTACTCCGCGACTCCCACGGCCGGCCCGACGATCGCCAGGGCGACCAGGATCAACACAAGCAGTACGTGCGGGTTCCAGCGGATCATCTTTCCTCCCAAGCTCGCCGCAAGACAGCGCGAGGAGTATCCGATGCCGCCCCCGGCGATACATCACTCGAAAGGGGGATTGGCCGCGACGGGGATCGGCCGCGGGCCTATGCGAGCCCGGCCTCGCGAAGCGGCCGCCGTCCCCAGGCGAACGAGTCGGCGTACCAGCCCGAGAGAGGGACGAGCGTCGTCCCGTTGCCGGACGAGTGCACGAACCAGCCGCCGCCCACGTAGATCCCCATGTGACCGACCTCCGACGGCTGCGAGCGCGGCCCGCGCGCGCCGAAGAAGACGACGTCGCCGGGCGCGAGCTGCGTCGCGACGATGCGGTCGGCGCGCCGCATCTCCCCGCTCATCGCGTAGGTGGTGCGGCCTCGCAGCGTCTCGGCGAGCTGCGGCGCGCCGGCGAAGCGCTCGAGCTTGTAGACGCGCCAGACGAAGCCGGAGCAGTCGAAGCCGCCGCGGGTCCGGACGCCGAAAGGAGCGTGTGGCCGCTCCGACGTCCCGCCCCAGACGTACGGGAATCCGACGAAGCGGACGGCCCGGGCAAGCACGCGCCGCTGCCACTCGGCCGGGCGCGGAAGCGTCCACGCGTCGACGCGCTCCTGGACGGAGCTGAGATCGTCCTCCGAGAGCTCGAGGAGGCGAGCCAGCGAGTACGCGGTCTCCGCGCGCGTCGCCGGGTCCCCCGGGCGTAGCTCGCGGCCGTCGCTTCCGGCCGGGTGGTTGTAGCGAAGCTCGAGGAGGCGGGCGACCGTCTCGGTCCCCGCTCGCGCGGGCGGGCGAAGCCCGGCGGCGCTCAGTTTCTGCGCTACGGCTCTAGCGGTAGCGCCCAGGCCGACGGCGCGAACGAGCGCGGCGTCGAGCTCCCGTACCGTGACGGCGCGCTGCGGGTCGACCACGACCTGCTGTTGCCGCGTCACCGTCGCTAGGACCTGCCCGAGCTCACGCCGCGTGAGCGCGTCGTCGGGGCGAAAGGCGCTCACGTTCGGCGCCATCAGCCCTGCCGCCACGACCGTGCGGATCTGGGGCTGCGCCCACGACCGGCCCGCGGCGGCTTCCGGCGCGCCGGCGAGCGCGGCAAAAATGAGGAGAAGAGAAGCGACGCGACGCATACCCGGCGTCTATCGTCCGGTGGGGAATGGACCTTGAGATCGCCCCGGAGCCGCCGCCGCGCGAGCGCGAGGCGGTCGAGCGCGCCCTCGCCCGTCTCCTCGCCGGCGGGCGGCCGGAGGCTCGGAGCGCGTGGTGGCACGAGGGCGTCCGCGAGAGCGTGCTCGAGGCGCCGGAGCGCTACGCGGCCTGGCGCCGGCCGAGCAGGCGCGGGGCCACCCGCGCGTAGTCGAGGCCCGAGACCCACGTGAGCACGAGGGCGAAGAGGAGCGCCCACCAGGCGACTTCGTCCGCGACGGCGCCGCCCGCCGCGAGCCCGGCGAGCACGGCCGCGGCCGCCTGCACGGAGGTCTTCGCCTTGCTCAGGTCGCGCGCTGCGAGCACGACGCCGCGCTCGAGGGCGGCCAGCCGAAGGCCGGAGACGAGAAACTCGCGCGCCACGATCCCGGCGACCATCCAGCCGGGGACGACGCGGTCGACGAGGACGATCAGGGTCGCCATGACGAGAACCTTGTCCGCGACGGGGTCGAGGAGCCGTCCGAGGTCGGACGCGCGGCCGTAGCGGCGCGCCCACCACCCGTCGACGTAGTCGGTCACCATCGCGGCCGCGAAGACTGCGGTCGCCCAGTAGTCGTGGCCCGGGAACTCCCAGAGGAAGAGGACCACGACGACGGGCACCGAGGCCGCCCGCGCGATCGTGAGGCGATCCGCGAAGGTCACGAGCGGGGAGAATACGCCGGTTCCATGGCGCCGTTCTCGAAGGTCCTGGTTGCGAACCGCGGAGAGATCGCGATCCGGGTCTTCCGCACGCTGCACGAACTCGGGATCGGGTCGGTCGCCGTGTACTCGGAGGCGGACCGTGGCTCCCTCCACGCCGCGTTCGCGGACGAGGCGCACCTGATCGGACCCGGGCCGGCGGCCGAGAGCTACCTGAACGGCGAGCGGGTGATCCAGGCCGCCAAGCGCGCGGGCGCCGGGGCGATCCACCCCGGGTACGGCTTTCTCGCCGAGAACGCCGCCTTCGCGCGCGCGTGCGAGCGCGCGGGGATCGTCTGGATCGGCCCGCCGCCCGAGGCGATCGAGCTCATGGGCTCGAAGGTGGCTGCCCGCGAGCTGATGGAGAAAGCGGGCGTACCGATCATCCCGGGGACGACCGAGCCGGTCGGCTCAGCGGAGGACGTCGTCCGGCTCGGCGCCGAGTACGGCTGGCCGCTCGCCGTCAAGGCCTCCGCGGGAGGCGGGGGCAAGGGGCTCAAGGTCGTCCGCTCGCCCGAGGAGGCCGAGCGCGCGTTCGCCTCCGCGCAGCGCGAAGGGGAGGCGTACTTCTCGGACGCGACCGTGTACGTCGAGAAGCTGATCGAGGACCCGCGGCACGTCGAGGTGCAGGTCCTCGCCGACGCGCACGGCGCCGTCCTCCACCTGGGCGAGCGCGACTGCACGATCCAGCGGCGCCACCAGAAGATCGTCGAGGAGACGCCGTCCCCCGCCGTCACGCCGGAACTGCGCGAGCAGATCGGCCGCATCGCGGTCACGGCGGCCCGGGCGGTCGGCTACCGAAGCGCGGGCACGATCGAGGGCCTCCTCGATCGCGACGGCAACTACTACTTCCTCGAGATGAACACCCGCATCCAGGTCGAGCACACGATCACGGAGCTCGTGACGGGGATCGACCTCGTCCGCGAGCAGGTCGAGATCGCGGCCGGCGAGCCGCTCCGCTTTCGCCAGGAGGACGTCCGCTTCTCCGGGCACGCGATCGAGTGCCGGATCAACGCCGAGGACCCGGCCAACGGGTTCCTGCCGTCGCCCGGAGTGATCTCGCGGTACGTCGAGCCGGCCGGCGTCGGCGTCCGGGTCGACTCGGGCGTCACGGACGGTTCGGAGGTCGTGGGGCTCTACGACCCGCTCGTGGCGAAGCTCTGCGTCTGGGATCGCGACCGCGAGCGCGCCCGCCGGCGGATGCTGCGGGCGCTCGACGAGTTCGTCGTCGACGGAGTGACGACCCTGATCGGCTTCCACAAGGCGCTTCTCTCCCATCCGTGCTTCGTCGAGGGGGCGACGTGCCACGGCCTCGTGGAGAGCGAGCTTCTCGCCGAGCGAGCGCGCGCCGTCGACTCCACGCCGCGAGGGGCGCCCCGGGCCTTGCCGGAGCGGATGCGGGCGCGCGCCCTCCTCGCGGAGGTCGACGGGCAGCGGTACGAGGTCAAAGTCGTGGAGCCGGAGCCGCCGCACGCGGAACTTGCGCGCCGCCGCCGGGAGCGGAACGCGCGGGGCGCGGCCGGCGTCGCGCACGCCGCCGCGAGGGAGGCGGTCGTGAGCCCGATGCAGGGCACGGTTCTCGCCGTCGAGGTGAGCGACGGAGACGACGTCCGCGAGGGCCAGGTGATCTGCGTCGTCGAGGCGATGAAGATGGAGAACGAGATCACGGCGCACCGCGACGGCGTCGTGACCGACCTCTCCGTCTCGCCCGGCGAGCCGGTCAAGACGGGCCAGATCATCTGCATCGTCGCCCAGGGGGCGGACTTGTAAGGTCCCCCTGACAAACCGGGTAGCGTTAAGCCGTGGCGGTGGCGGTCCCGAAGCTTTTCTGCGCCGATATCTCGAGCGAGACCGAGGAGTCCCTCGGCGCGACCGCGAGCCACATCGAGAACTGGATCCTCCTCGAATACCGCGGGATCTGGAACCGGGACGTGCTGGCCAAGAGCCTGCTGTCCGACGCGCTGAAGGCGCATCTTCGCGACGAGCTCGGACGCGTACCGCGCTCGCGCCTCCTCTTCATCCGCCAGCCGGACCGTCGGCGCCTCCCGCGCTGGGCGTTCTACTTCGGGCGGACGACCGAGCGCGACGCGCGTTTCTTCCGCCTCGATTTCGAGAACCACGAGGACCTCCTCGGCTTCGATTTCGGTCGAGCGCTCCGCGGAGGCGGGGACCTGCCGGGCGTGCCGCTCACCGAGCCGCTCTTCGTCGTCTGCGCACACGGGAAGCGCGACCGCTGCTGTGCGCTCTACGGTCGCCCGCTCTACGAGGACCTCCGCGCGCATGCAGAGCCCCGCTCGGTCTGGCAGTCGACCCACGTCGGCGGTGACCGCTTCGCCGGGAACGTCGTCTGCTTCCCGGAGGGCGTCTACTACGGACGCGTCGAGTCGGAGGACGTCGAGGCGCTCGTCGAGGCGCACAGCTCGGGCGAGATCCTCCTCGAGCGCTACCGCGGGCGCTCGTGCTACCCGTTCGCGGTGCAGGCGGCCGAGCTTGCCGTCCGCACGGAGACGGGACTACGCGGCCTCCGCGACCTCGAGCTCCAGGAGGCGGAGAACGCCGCCGACGGAAGTTGGCGCGTTCGCTTCCTCGCCGTTCCGGACGAGCAGATACACGAGCTCGAAGTGGCGCCCGAGGTGAGCGAGGAGGCGGTCTACCTGACGTGCAACGCGGACGTGCCGCGGCGCGTCCGCCGGTTCGTCACCCGCGAGCACCGCGCTCTCTCACGCGCGTAAGACGCAGGAACCCCTCGCGAACGAGCCTGCGGACGACCACGAGCCGGCTCTCGTCGTCGAGCCCGCCCGGCAGCTCGCGGGCGGTGAACGGGCGCGGGGCGGCGGCGGCGAACTCGATCTCGGCGCGCGCGTGGACGGGGAAGTCGAGCCGCTTCCCCTCGAAGGCGAGCGAGACCGCGTCCGCGTCCACGGCCACGTCGGCGAGCACGGTCGGCCGCCGCTCGAGCGGGCTGTCGAGCGCGAGCCCGTCGAGCGCACGAAGCTGCGTGAGCTGCCCGTCGAGCACGGGACGGCGCGTCGAGTGGAAGCGTTCACGCCTGCGGCGGGAAACGTCCGCGGGTGCGAGCCGCTCGCGCAGGCGCTCGACCAGGTCGACACGAGACCGGCCGTCCGGCGGGACCGAGCGCCGGAACTCGACGTCGTCCTCGGACGCGGAGAGCGCCGCCTTGAACGCGTCGAGCCACGTGTAGACGTTCACGCCGATCGTGAGGTGAAGCGAGTCGCTCTCCGACGTGAGCGCCTCGTGCAGCCACCCGCGTGGGAGGTAGAGCGTGTCGCCGGGCGTCAGGACGAGGTCGTCCACGGGGTCACCCGGCCCGCCGAGCTCCGGCGAGTAGCGCTGATCCTTGAGCGGCAGCTCGAGAGCGGGCTCGTAGACGAGCCAGCGCTTGTCGCCCGCCACCTGGAGGACGAAGACGTCGTGGGTGTCGTGGTGGACGGGGAGTCCCTGCGAGCGGCGCGGCGTGTAGTAGGCGTTCGCCTGCACGGGGTGACCGAGGCCTGCCTCGAGCGCCCGCGAGAACTCCGCGAGCGGACGCCAGTGGAGGTGCAGCGCCTGCAGCACGATCGTCGCGCCCGACTCGAACTCCGCGAGCACTCGCTCGACGTCGGCGGCGCCCGTGAACGCTGCCGGGCGCCACGCGAGATCGACGGTGTAGTCGCGGACGTCGAGCTTCTCCCCTGCCTTCACGAGCCGGAAGGCGGGGTAGCGCATCCCGCCCGAGCAAACGAGCGCCTCGGCGTCGGCCTCCGACAGAAGGTCGTCGAAGCGCCCGTCCTCGCCGCGCGGGACGGAGAGCGGCTTGCGCTCCCAGTACTCGGCCAGGAACTCGTCCGTCCGGGCCGGGGCTAGAACACGGGCGAGGGCGGCGTCGCCGAGCGAGCGCCCGGCCGCGCCGCCCCCGGCACCGGTCGCTTCCTCAGCTCGGGTCGACGGGATCGGCGTCGGCGTCGTCGGTGTCGACATCGACGTCGTCCGTGTCCTCATCCTGCGCCGTGCGCTCGGATGTGGACTGGGCCTGCCCCTCACGCGTCTGGAGCGTGCGGATGTCTTCGTCCGAGAGGGTGGTCCTGCTCTCCTCTCCCATCCTTTCCTCCTCGCTCGGTGGAGCTTCTGTGATACCTCGCGCGAGGAAAACTAACCGCGTCCCGACTCCTAGAGCGTCCGGCGGTAGGCGCGAAAGGCAAACGTTCCGAAGGCGGCGGTCGCGGCGGTGAAGGCGAGAAGCAGGGCGAGGTGGATTCCGACCGTGCCCCAGCTCGTTGCCGGCCCGACCACCTCGCGGGCGGCGACGACGCCCCAGTTCACGGGATTGAACGTCGCGACGTCCCGCATCCAGCCCGGCATCAGCTCCGGCGCGATGAGAATCGACGAGAGGAACATGAGGGGCAAGGCCGTCGCGTTCGCGACCGCGATCATCGACTCCTCGCGCCGCGTGAGAAGGGCGAGGCCCTGCGAGATCCCGGCGAACGACGCCGCAACGAGCGCGGCCGCGCCGAGCACCACCACCCAGCCGACGAGGCCGGCGTCGATCCGGGCGCCGAGGGCGTAGGCGATCCCAAGCACGATCACGGCCTCGACGATCGCGATGACGGCGCACTGGGCGACGTGGCCGAGGATGAGCGCCGACCGGCGCGCCGGCGTGGCGAGGAAGCGCTCGACGACCCCGCGATCGAGATCGTTGATCATCGACATGCCGTTCCACGTCCCGGTGAAGAAGGCCGTCATGACCACGACGCCGGGCGTCAGGAACTGCACGTACGAGGCCGTGTCGAAGCCGGGGAGCTCGACCACGCGCCGGAAGAGCTGGCTGTAGAGGAGGAGCCAGACCAGCGGCGTCGTCAGGATGGTGACGATCCAGATCGGCTGCCGGAGGAGATTCCGGACGTTCCGCCCGAGCATGAACCAGGAGTGAGCGACCGCCTCCGTCACGCTCCCTCCTCGTCCTCGCGACGGAAGTCGCGCCCGGTGTAGTGGAGATAGACGTCGTCGAGCGACGGGCGCGAGACCGTCACGGACGCGACCGGGATCCCGCGCCCTTCGAGCGCCGAGAGGATCCCCGGGACGGCGGTGCCGCCGTCCTCGACGCGGGTGCGAAGGACGCGCCCGTCGAGCGTCGCTCCGTGGACGACCGCGAGCGAGCGGACGACCGCCTCCGCGTCCGCGGCGCGACCGTCTCCGAGCTCGACCGTGACCGAGTCTCCGCGTAGCCCTTGTTTCAGCTCCTCGGGCGTCCCTTCGACCACCACCTTGCCGCGGCTCACGATCGCGAGACGGTCGGCGAGGCGGTCAGCCTCCTCGAGGTAGTGCGTCGTCAGGAGGATCGTCAGATCGCCCTCGACGGCAAGGCGCTCGAGCTCGCCCCACATGAGGACGCGCGCCTCGGGATCGAGGCCCGTCGTCGGCTCGTCGAGGAAGAGGACGGCAGGCCGGTGGACCAGCCCGAGGGCGATGTCGAGGCGCCGCTTCATGCCGCCCGAGTACGTGCGGACGATGCGGTCGGCCGCGTCGGCGAGACCGAGGAGGTCGAGTAGCTCCTCGACGCGCCGTCCGAGCCCGGGCCCGCCGAGTCCGTGCATCCGCCCTTGCAGCGCCAGGTTCTCGCGCCCGGTCGCCTCCCGGTCGAGCCCCGACTGCTGCGGGACGTACCCGATCGAGCGGCGCACCGCCGCCGGCTCGCGCAGGACATCATGGCCGGCGACATGGGCGCGGCCGCCGTCGGGGCGAGTCAGCGTCGCGAGGACGCGCACGGTGGTCGACTTGCCCGCGCCGTTCGGCCCGAGCAGCCCGAAGACCTCGCCCCCGCGCACACTGAAGGTGACGCCGTCGAGCGCGCGCACGCCCTTCGGATACCTCTTCTCGAGCCCCGCGACGGCGATCGCGTCCACGGCGGTCGAGTGTAGTGCTCCGTTCGGTGATGTCTCCGCGCTTTTGGCGCGCGAAAAGCGAGGCGGGCAAGGACGCAGGGAGCCCGCGTAATGGCTGAATTGCCGGGCGGCCGAGGACGCAGCCCGCCGACGCTTTGCAGCCGCCTAGAAGCCCGGTCGACATTGCCGGGCGGGGCACTCCCGAGACGGGGTCGCGGTAGACTCGCCGCCCGGTGGACCTCTACGAGTACCAGGGCAAGGAGCTCTTCGCACGCTTCGGGATCCCGGTATCGGAGGGCCGCCTCGCCGAGTCGCCCGAGGAGGCGCGCGCGGCCGCCGAGGAGCTCGGCGGCCCGGTCGTCGTCAAGGCGCAGGTCCTGACGGGCGGGCGCGGGAAGGCGTGGTCTTCGGGCTGCTCGGGCCGAACGGCGCCGGCAAAGTCGACGACCGTGCGCGTGCTCGCCACGCTGACGCGCCCGGACGCGGGCCGCGCCGAGGTCGCCGGGTACGACGTGGTCCGGCAGCGCGACGAGGTCCGCCGCCGGATCGGCCTGGTCTTCCAGCAGCAGACGCTGGACCAGCAGCTCTCGGCGGAGCAGAACCTCCGCTTCCACGCCGACCTGTACGGCCTGGGTCGCGGCGACGCCGAGCGGCGGATCGACGAGGTGCTGGAGATGGTGGCGCTGGCCGACCGCCGCTCCGACACCGTGATGAAGTTCTCCGGCGGCATGAAGCGCCGGCTGGAGATCGCCCGCGGCCTGCTCCACTCGCCCCGCGTCCTCTTCCTCGACGAGCCCACCGTGGGCCTCGATCCGCAGACCCGGGCGTCGATCTGGGAGTACCTCGACGAGCTGCGCCACCAGGAGGACCTCACGATCTTCCTCACCACCCACTACATGGACGAGGCCGAGCACTGCGACCGCATCGCCATCATGGACGCGGGCCAGATCGTCGCCCTGGACACGCCCCAAGCCCTCAAGGCGGCCATCGGCACGGACCGCATCCGGCTGGAGGTCGACGACGAGGCAGCCGCGGCGGCGGCCATCAGTGGCCCCTCCTCGGGGTGAAGGGACCGGAGCGGAACCGGTCACCGGCGGAGGCCTCGGCGTCGCTGATGGTGGTGCCGGTGTAGGCCAGGAACACGTCGTCGAGCGTGGGGCGGGTCACGCTCACCGACCGCACGGGCACGCCCAGCCCGGCCAGCAGCCGGGGCACGAACCGCTCCCCCTCCGGCACCTGCAGCACGAGCCCGCCGTGCCCGGTGGACACGTC
>DASZKB010000056.1:0-4465 GCA_035947475.1 Gaiellaceae bacterium
CCTCCCCGCCCCGCCCACCCCACGACGGGGCCACCACCGCCGTTCGGATCGGCCTCGCCTACGTGCGGGATGTCGGCGAGGAGCCGGCGCGGGCACTCGTCGAGGAGCGCGAGCGGGGAGGACCCTTCCGCGGGGTCCGCGACCTCGTCCAGCGCGCCCCGCTCGACCGCCCGGCGCTCGAGGGGCTCGTGAGCTCGGGCGCGTGCGACTCGTTCGGATGGCCGCGGCGCCAGCTCCTCTGGCGGCTCGGGCTCGCGCCGCGCTCCGTATCCGTCGGCGCGGGCGGCGGCGAGCGCCAGCTCGCGCTTCCCCTAGAGCCGGCGACCGAGATCCCGGAGCTGCCCGAGCAGACGCAGTGGGAGCGCATGCTCGCCGACTACCGAACGACGAACCTCTCGGTCGGCACCCATCCGCTCGAGCTTCTGCGGCCGCACCTTCCCTCCGAGGCGCTCACGAGCCTCGATCTGGCCGACGCCGACCACGGGGCGCGCGTCGCCGTCGCCGGCCTCGTGGTCGCCCGCCAGCGGCCCGCGACGGCGAACGGGGTCGTCTTCATGCTGATCGAGGACGAGCACGCGCAGGTCAACCTGATCGTCCCGCCGCCCGTCTACGACCGGTTCCGCGCGGTCGTCCGCGGCGAGCCGCTTCTCCTTGCGCGCGGGCGGTTCGAGCGCTCGGAACGAAATCGGAACGTCCTCGTCGAGGAGCTCGCGACGCTTGCGCCGCTCGCACGCCGCGTCGCGAACGACACCGAGATCGGCGCCGCGCTCCCCGGCGCGCATCATTTCGGCGGCCGTTAGGGAAGGATGTGCCCATGGGACTTCTCGACTTCTTCAGGAGCAAGGGCCCCGACGAGCCGACCGAGCGCGCCGACCGTCTCACGACGCCGGCCGATCCGGCCGTCCCGACCACGGAAGCGGACCCTGGCCTGCCGGCGGAGGGACCGCCGGTCGGTGAGGCCGACCCGGGCTCGGTGACGGGCGAGGACGTCGCGGGCGCGGACTCCGACCGGGCCGAGCGCTAGGGGCGAAAAACCCGCGCTCACGGGCCGGATTCCGGCGCGTCGCGGCGTGCCGCTGCTAGACGTCTACGTCCGGATCGACTCGGTCGGCGCGCCGAGCTCGCTCCTCGGCCGCCTCGCGCTCGCGCCTCGCCTGCTCGGCCTGCTCCTCGGCGAGCGCTTCGCGCTCGGACGCGCGTGAGGCTCGCGCCTCGGCTTCGCCACGAAGCTCGGTGGCTTCGACGCGCTTCTGCTCGACGCGACGCTCTCGCATCCGCCTTCCGAAGACGACGAAGGCGATGACGGCGACGATCGCGATGACGATCAGGACGATGATGAGTGTCTCCATGGCGCCCTTATTCCCGATTCGGCCGCGACTATGCCGCCAGGAGCTCTTTTAGCGAGATCCCGTTCGCGACCGCGTATCCGTTCCAGTCGTTGTTGAAATAGACGAAGACCTCGACCTGCTTGCGCCATCGGCCGATCGAGTCGGCCCACTCCTCGAGCTCGCGGTCGGAATAGTTGCCGTTTCGGCCGCGTGATCCGTAGTGGAAGCGGATGAACGTCCAGTCGGCCGTCAGCTCGCGCGTCTGGAAAGGGCGGTTGGGACTGTCACCGATAACGAGCGCGGCGCCGTGGTCGCGTAGCAGCTGTTCGACCTCGGGGACGAACCAGCTGGCGTGGCGAAACTCGAAGCAGTGGCGACCGGGCGGGAGCGCCTCGAGCGCGGACGAGAGGCGGTCGTCGTCCCGGTGGAAGCGCTCGGGCAGCTGCCAGAGGACGGGCCCCATCTTGGGAGAGCGGACGAGGGGCTCGATCCGCTCGTAGAAGCGCTCGACTCCTGCGCCGAGGTCGGTGAGCCGCTTGATGTGGGTGAGGTAGCGGCTCGCCTTGATCGTGAAGAGGAAGCCGGGCGGAGTCTGGTCGACCCAGTTCGCGACCGCCGAGCGCGTCGGAAGGCGGTAGAAGGTCGCGTTGACCTCGACCGTGTCGAAGAGCGTCGCGTAGTGCTCGAGCCAGCGACGCGGCGGGAGCCTCTTTGGGTAGATGCGCTCCCGCCAGTGGCCGTAGATCCAGCGGGAGCAGCCGATCCGGACCGGCTTCATCGCCGGCCCGGATCGTAGTCCGGCCTACGGCGCGCTAGTAGCCGCCCGCGTACTCGAGATAGCCGTAGTAGCGGCTCCCGTTCGGGGTGTTCGGGTCGTCCCTGAACCCGTAGCTCGCGGTTCGGGACGCGGCGTCGCTACGCAGCCTCGTCATCACCTGGCTCGGGGTCATGCCGGCGCAGGGGCCGGCGATGCAGAGCTGCGCCGTGCCGGCGACGTGCGGCGACGCCATGCTCGTCCCCGAGATCGCGTTGTAGCCCCCGCCCTTCCACGTCGAGTCGATGCAGACGCCGGGCGCTGCGATCGTGTGCCCGACATCCGCCGAGCCGATCGTCGTCCAGTTCGAGAAATCGGCCGCCGTGTCGTCCACGTCGGCGCGGCAGGTCCAGCCGGCTCCGCCCCCGGGCTGACCGTTGAAGTCCGCGACCGCGGTGACGGTGAGAACCTCGTTGTACGCGGCGGGCACGAAGCCGCCGAGGTTCGAGTTGTCGTTGCCGGCCGCGACGACGTAAGTGACGCCTGCCCGCACGGAGTTGCAGATCGCCGTGTGGAGCGCGTCGTTGTTCGTCCTTCCACAGTTCCCGTCGTCCGAGCCGCTCCCGCCCAGGCTCATGTTCGCGACCTTGATTCCCTTCGAGGCCGCGTTCGCGGTCACCCAGTCGATCCCGCAGACAACGGACGACCAGGAGCCCGACCCGTTGTTGTTCAGAACGCGCACCGCGTAGAGGGGCGCCCCGGGGGCCAGCCCGACGACGCCCGCCGCGTTGTCCTTCGCGGCCATCGTCCCGGCGACGTGGGTTCCGTGGCCGTTCCCGTCGTCGTAGCTCCGCCCCGTCGAGCAGTTCCTCCCGCCGACGACGTTCAGATCCGGGTGATCGACGTCGATCCCGGTGTCGATGACGGCGGCCGCGACGCTGACCGTCCCGCCCCCGTTGCCGGCCTGGGTGCTGCTCACGTCGCCCTCGACGCGATTGACTCCCGTCGGCAGCCCCTGCGCAGTAGCGCGGACGGCGCGATCCTCCGAGACGAAGGCGACACGCGGATCCGAACGCACCGCTTTGAGGCCGGCGGCCGAGAGGCGCGCGGCGTACCCGTTCAGCGCGCGGCGGTAGACGTGCGATACGTCGGCGTTCGCCGAGCGGGCGTGCGCCTTCGCGATCGCGCCCGAGTCGGCATCCGACTCCAACACGACGATGTACTGGCCGGGAATCGTCCCGGCGGCGGCGCTCCCGGCGCTGACGAGCGACACGACCAGGGCGCAGACAAGGAGCGGCAGGTGACCCCGCATATGAACCTCCTCGATGTGACGGCGCCGTGATCGTACCCCCGGCTTGCCGGCTCTAATCGAGCTCGAGGCCGAACCGGGGGAGGCGCTTGCGCACGCGCGCGTTGAAGACGTAGACGTATTCCCCGGCCGCGTCCTCGTCGAGCGTCTGCACGTACGTGTCGCGAAGGGAGACGAGCTCCCCGCGCCCCGTGTCGACGAGGTCGACGAAGTCGCCGTAGCGCTCCTCCGCCTCGTCGCTCTCGGCTTCCGTGTAGGCGCGCAGGGCCGCTTCGCAGTCGCGGATCAGGCCCGCGTGGTCGCTCTCGAAGAGGTCGAGCTGGCGCTCGACGACGTCGGCGAACCGGCGGCGGCGGCGAAAGCCGAGCAGGACGAGTCGTAGACTACTGCGCCTCCTGCGCCTCCTCGTCCGCACTTGGAACCTCTTCCACGGGAGGACGTGGCCCCCGTCGCGCCGCCTCTACCTGGAGGAGATGGTCCGGCGTGTGACCGGTGATGCGCCCGACGTCGTCGCGCTCCAAGAGGTGACGCCCTGGGCGCTCGGGCGCCTCGAAGGCTGGAGCGGGATGACGGCGGTCAGCGTCGTCACGAAGCGAGGCGTGCTCGGCCCGCTCGCCCGCGCCCTTCAGCGCCTGGATCCGGTGCACGTCCGCTCGGGCCTGACGGGTCAGGCGAACGCCGTGCTGCTGAATCCACGTTTCCACCTCGCGGAGCGCGCGCGGGCCGTCGTCCTGAACCCGGACTCGCCGCTCGAGCGGCGGATCTGCCAACTCTTGCGAATAACCGCCGGCCCCGAGCGAGTCACCGTCGCGAACGTCCACGCCACCGCGCATCAGACGAAGCTCGCGCGGCGAGACATCGACCGTGTCGCCGAGGTCCTGGCCGACGAGCGCGCGTGTCTCGTCTGCGGCGATTTCAACGTCCCGCGCGGCGCGATCCCCGGCTTCTCGCAACCGATCGAGGGGCTCGACCAGATCCTCGTGCGCGGGCTCGAGTTCGAGCGCCCGCCCGCGAGGTGGCCCGAGGAGCGCCGCCGCAAGCACGGCCGGCTCCTCTCCGACCACGCGCCGGTGG
>DASZKB010000057.1:0-6572 GCA_035947475.1 Gaiellaceae bacterium
ACCTCGAGTTCGTGGACCGCATCGTCGACAACCTCTCGATGCAGCTCGTCCAGCGCCCCGAGGAGTACGACGTGCTCGTGCTCCCGAACCTTTACGGCGACATCATCTCGGACCTCGCCGCCGGGCTGGTCGGCGGGCTCGGCCTCGCGCCGGGCGGGAACTTCGGGGCGCACGCGGCCGTCTTCGAGCCGACCCACGGCTCCGCGCCCAAGTACGCGGGCCAGAACCGCGTGAACCCGATGGCCATGATGCTCTCCGGCGTCATGATGCTCCGCCACCTCGACGAGCGGGACGCGGCCGACCGCCTCGAGCACGCGATCGCGGAGGTGATCGCCGAGGGCCGCTCGGTCACGTACGACATGAAGCCGAGCCGCGACGATCCGACCGCGGTCGGGACGAGCGAGGTCGCCGATGCCATCATCGACCGCATCGGGGTCCGCGTTTGACGGCGGGCGAGCTCGAGCACGGCTTCTTCGATTTCAAGCCGAGCGCCGGCCGGCGGAAGAGGGTCACGGTCGTCGGCGCGGGGAACGTGGGCGCGACCGCCGCGCAGGAGATCGCGCGCCGCGACTACGCGGACGTGGTGCTCGTGGACATCAAGGAGGGCCTCCCGCAGGGCAAGGCGCTCGACATCAACGAGGCGGGCCCGGTGCTCGGCTACGAGCCGACGCTCGTCGGCTCGAACGGCTACGACGAGACGGCGGAGTCGGACGTCGTCGTCGTGACGGCGGGCGTCCCCCGGAAGCCGGGGATGAGCCGCGACGACCTGGTCACGACGAACGAGGAGATCGTCGCCGGCGTCACGCGCGAAGCGGCCGAGCGCTCGCCGGACGCGATCATCGTGGTCGTCTCGAACCCGCTCGACGCCATGTGCCACGTCGCGAAGACGGTCTCGGGATGGCCGCGCGAGCGAGTGGTCGGCATGGCCGGCATCCTCGACACGGCGCGGTTTCGCACCTTCATCGCCTGGGAGACGGGCGCCTCTGCGAAGGACGTGTCCGCGATGGTGCTCGGCGGCCACGGCGATCAGATGGTCCCCGTCGTCTCCGCGACCGCGGTGGGCGGAGTCCCGCTCCGTCAGCTCGTCTCCGACGAGCGAATCGAGGCGATGGTCGAGCGGACGCGGAAGGGTGGCGGCGAGATCGTCGAGCTCCTCGAGACGTCCGCGTGGTACGCGCCGGGTGCCGCCGTCGCCGAGATGGTCGACGCCATCATGCTCGACCAGAAGCGGGTGCTCCCGTGCACGGCCTACCTCGAGGGCGAGTACGGGATCGACGGGCTCTACATCGGCGTCCCCGTGAAGCTCGGCTCGGGCGGCGTGGAACAGATCGTCGAGCTCGAGCTCTCGGACGGCGAGCGCGCCGAGCTCGCGAAGTCGGCGGACGCCGTCCGCGACGTCGTCGGCGTCCTCGCCGCCTCGCGCTGAAGCGGCTCGTCGCAGCCGTCGCGCTCGTCGTCGCGGGCGCCTTCGCCGCGGCGTGGCTCGTCCCGTCGGGCCACTACCTGTTCCTCCCAGACCCTGCGCGCCCCGTCGACCCGCTCGTCCGCGTGCCCGACGAGCGGCGAGACGCCGACCGCGACGACGCCGCCGGCGTTTACATGGTCGACGTCCTCGTCCGGCGCGCGAATCTCTTCGAGCGCCTCTTCCCGCAGATCTACGACGGCGCCCAGCTCGTCCCCGACGAGCAGGTCAACCCGGCAGGCCTCAGCGAACGGCAGCGGCGGCGACAGAGCCTGCAGGAGATGTCGACGTCGCAGCAGATCGCCATCGCGGTCGCCCTGCGCGTCCTCGGCCATCCCGTCCCGTCACGGGGCGCCGAGGTCGTCGCCGTCCAGGACGGCTGGCCGGCCGACGGCGAGCTCGAGCCCGGCGACGTGATCGTGGCGGCCAAGGGGAGAAGGGTGAGCTCGCCCGACAGCCTGCGCCAGGTGCTGCGCGCTCACCCGCCCGGTGAGCCGGTCGTCATCACCATCCTCCGGAAGGGCGTCGAGGACGAGCTCGACGTCGGAACGCGCAGGGCCCCCGACGAGCGGCGCGCGGTCATGGGCGTGAGCGTCCAGCCCGAGCTCGACTTTCCGATCGACGTCCGGATCGACGCCGGCGAGATCGGCGGACCCTCCGCCGGCCTTGCGTTCGCGCTCGACGTCATCGACGAGCTCGGCACGGACGTCGACGGCGGCCGTCGAATCGCAGTCACCGGGGCGCTCGAGCTCGACGGGGACGTGCTTGCCGTCGGGGGGATTCGCCAGAAGACGCTCGGAGCCCGCGAGGTCGATGCGGACGTCTTCCTCGTCCCGGCGGAGAACGCCGCCGAGGCCCGCCGTTACGCGGAGGGCCTCAGGATCGTGCCTGTGTCGAGCTTCCGGGAAGCCCTGTCAGCGCTTCGTTAGCGCTCGCCTCGCGAACGAGCCGGGCGAGGCGCTCGACGCCCTCTTCGATCTCCGCGACGGACGCGAAGCTGTACGCGAGCCTGAGCGCATGCTCGCCGCCGCGCCCGACGTAGAACTCGCGCCCCGGCACGAACGTCACCCCGGCCGCGGCCGCACGCTCGAGGAGCGCGGCGGCATCGACCGGTTCGGGCAGGTCGACCCATAGGAAGTAACCGCCCTCGGGCTCGCTCCACGACGCCTCGGCCGGCATCTCACGCTCGAGCGCGTTGAGCATCGCGTCGCGGCGGGCGCGCAGCTCGGAGGAGACGCGCTCGAGGTTCGCCTCGAACCGGCCGCGGTGGACGAACTCCGCGAGCGCCGCTTGCGAGGCGCCCGACGGCGCGATGTAGGTGGCGAGCACGAGCTCCTCGAGGCGGCCGACGAGCGCTTCGGGGACGACGAGGTAGCCGAGCCGAAGCCCCGGTGCGACGGTCTTCGAGAACGAGGTCGCGAAGACGACCTCCTCTCCGCCCGCGAGCTCGTGGAGGGTCGGAGGCGAATCGCCTTCGAAGCGGACGAGTCGGTACGGGTCGTCCTCGTAAAGGATGATCTTCCGCTCCCTCGCCAGCTCGGCGAGGCGACGGCGGTCGTCGAGCGGGAGCGTCCGCCCGGTCGGGTTCTGGTAGGTCGGAATCGTGTAGACGAGTGCCGGGCCGTCGTCAGGAAGCGCCTCGGCGAGCGCGTCGAGGTCGAGCCCGTTCTCGTCGAGCGGGATCGCATCGACGGCGATCTCCAGGCGCCTCAGCGCCGCGAGCGTACGGTCGTAGGTGGGCGCCTCGACGATCGCCTTCCCGCCCGCCCGCGCTACGTGCTCGGCGACGAGCGCGAGGCCCTGAAGCGAGCCGTTCGTAATGACGACGCGCGTCGCCGGTACGCCGTGGCGCTCGGCGATCCATTCGCGGAGCGGCGCGTAGCCACCCGCCGGCCCGTAGTTCAAGGCGACGTCGCCGTCGCGAGCGAGCGCGACCTGCGCGCATTCGGCGAGCTCCTCGATCGGGAGGAGGTCCGGCGAAGGGATTCCGCGGGCGAACGAGATCACGGTCAAGACCGGAGTCTAGAAGTCCCCGCCGCCGAAGTCTCCGCCGCCGAAATCGCCGCCGTCCCCCAGATCTCCCTCCGCCGCCTCTCCCTCGCCGCCGTCGCCGCCGTCGCCGCCTTCGTCACCGGAACCGCCCCCCTCGTCGATGACGACGGGCGGCATGAGCATCGAGCCGATCAAGAGCCCTGGCAAGAACCCGAACGGCGAGAAGAACCCGCCCGCGTACGGGCCGTACGCCGGGGGAGCGTCCCAGTGCGGGACGCGCCTCCCGCCCACGACGAACTCGCGCGTGTCGGGGTCTTGACCCTCCTCGATGCGCTGGGCATCGGCCGCGCAGGCCGGGACGGCGCGCGCCGTTCCTCCGGGCGGCGCCCACTCGACGTCCCGCACCGAGGGCCCATGCCGCGGGTCGAAGAAGCACGGCGGGCGGCGCTCGGGAAGCTCCCGCCCCTCGATCCGCGCCCGCGTCGACGCGATCGCGAAGCGCCCTTCCTCGAGCGCGGCCGACACCTTCTCGAGGTCGTCGGGATGCCGGGCGGTCTTGAGCGCTCGGTCGGCGCGCTCGTACGCCTCGAGAGCGCGCTCGTAGTCGCCGCGGGTGGCGGCGTCGAGGTCGCGCGCTTGCACGTCGAGGTCGAGCGCCCGGATGTCCTCGCCGAGCTCGAGCAGGTCGTCCGCGGCTTCTCCCCTGACGGCGGCGAGCTCGCCGGACTCGCGCCGGCGGGCGCGAAGCGCGAAGAAAGCGACGCCCGCCGCGACCAGCGCGACGATGACGAGGAATTCCGTCACGCGCGCGCTCCCGCGACCTCGGCGACGAGGCGCGCCACCTCCGTCGGGTTCACGCCGACCCGCACGCCGTGCGCCTCGAGCGCCTCCTTCTTCGCCTGGGCGGTGCCGGCGCTCCCCGAGATGATCGCGCCCGCGTGGCCCATCGTCTTGCCCGGCGGGGCGGTGAAGCCGGCGATGTAGGCGACGACGGGCTTCGTCATCTCGGCCTCGATGAAGGCGGCGGCCTTCTCCTCCTCGGCGCCGCCGATCTCGCCGACCATGACCACGTACTCGGTCTCGGAGTCGTCCTCGAACTTGGCGAGCACGTCCACAAACGACGACCCGACCACGGGGTCCCCCCCAATTCCGACGATAGTCGACTGGCCGATACCGAGCTGTGTCAGCTCGTGCCCGATCTGGTACGTGAGAGTGCCGGAACGGCTTACGAGGCCCACCGGGCCCTCGCGGAAGATCTCGGCCGGGATGATCCCGACGTTCGCCTTGCCCGGCGAGAGGGCGCCCGGACAGTTGGGACCGAGCATCGTGATCCCCCGCGGCCGGATGTAGTTGTAGACGCGGAGCATGTCGTGCGCCGGGATCCCCTCCGTGACGCAGATGATCGTCTCGATGCCCGCGTCGACCGCCTCGTACATCGCGTCGGCGGCGAAGCGGGCGGGGACGAACACCATCGCGGTGTTCGCGCGCCGCTCCGCGACCGCCTCGCGCACGGAGTCGAAGACCGGAATCTCCTCGACGTCCTCGCCGCCCTTCCCGGGCGTCACCCCGGCGACGACGTTCGTGCCGTAGCTCTTGTTTCTGGTGGCGTGGAACGAGCCTTCGCGCCCCGTTATCCCCTGGACGACGAGGCGCGTGTTCGTGTCGACGATGATGGCCATGCGACGGCTAAGCGGCCTCGGCCAGCTCGACGGCGCGCTCCGCCGCCGAGAGCATCGTCTCCTCGACGTGCAGGTTCGGCTGCGCGGCCTCCGTCAGCATGCGCCGGCCTTCCTCGGCGTTCGTCCCGTCGAGGCGAACGACGATCGGAAGCTCGATGCGCATCCGGTCGAGCGCCTCGAGGATCCCGCGGGCGACCTCGTCGCAGCGCGTAATCCCGCCGAAGATGTTGAAGAGGATCGCGCGCACCTGCTGGTCCGACGTGATCACCTGGAGCGCGTCCACGACGCCCTCCCAGTCGCCGCCGCCGCCGAGGTCGCAGAAGTTGGCGGGCGAGCCGCCGGCCTGGTCGATCACGTCGAGCGTCGACATGACGAGACCGGCGCCGTTTCCGAGGATCCCGACCTCGCCGTCGAGCTTCACGTACGTGACGTCCTTCTCGCGAGCCAGCCGCTCGTGCGGGTCGCCGGCCTCGACGTCGCGCATGGCGGCGATGTCGGGATGGCGAAAGAGCGCGTTGTCGTCGACGGTGAACTTCGAATCGAGCGCGCGCACCTCCCCCGCCGGCGTGACGATGAGGGGGTTGACCTCGCAGAGCATCGCCTCGCAACCGACGAACGCGCCGTAGAGACGTTCGGCGAGCGCCACCACCTGCTTCTGCTCGCCCGGATCGACGATCCCGGCTGTGAAGCAGAGCCAGCGAGCCTGGAACGGCTGGTAGCCGACGAGCGGGTCGATGTGGAGGCGGGCTATCGCTTCCGGCGACTCCGCCGCGAGCGCCTCGATGTCGACGCCGCCCTGCGTCGTCAGCATGAAGAGCGGCTTCTTCTCGCCGCGGTCGAAGGTCAGCGAGAGGTAGTACTCCTTCTCGATCTCGGAGGCCCGCTCTATCCAGAGCTTGCGGACGACGTGGCCGCGGATGTCCATGCCGAGGATCGCGCGCGCGTGACTCTCCGCCTCCTCCGGCGAATCGGCGAGCTTGATCCCGCCCGCCTTCCCGCGCCCGCCGGTCAGGACCTGAGCCTTGACGACGACCGGGCCGGCGAGCTCCTCGGCGGCGGCGCGGGCCTCCTCGGGCGACTCGGCGAGGCGACCGTCCGAGACCGGGATCCCGAAGCGTGCGAAGAGCTCCTTGCCCTGGTACTCGTAGAGGTCCACCGGGCGGCGAGTCTACCGCGACCCTTCCGTTAGTAGTGCACCGCCCGGCAAAGTCCCCCGGGCTTTTGAGCGGCTGCAAAGCGTCGGCGGGCGACGTCCTCGGTCGCCCGCGTAATTCAGCCATTACGCGGGCTCCCTGCGTCCTTGCCCGCCTCGCTTTTCGCGCGCCAGAAGCGCGGAGACATCACCCAACGGAGCACTACACTCGACCGCCGTGGACGCGATCGCCGTCGCGGGGCTCGAGAAGAGGTATCCGAAGGGCGTGCGCGCGCTCGACGGCGTC
>DASZKB010000058.1:0-3343 GCA_035947475.1 Gaiellaceae bacterium
GCGGCGGCGACCGTCGCGTGGAGACCCGCCGAGCCGGCCGCGCGCGGGTCCGCCCCGGCTCTGCGGCTCGCGCGCGTCGCCTCGGGGCTCGAGTCCCCCGTCGGTCTCGCCGCTGCGCCGGGCGAGCGCGGCCGCCTCTACGCCCTCGAGCAGGCGGGACGGGTTCGCGTGGTCGCGAGCGGCCGGCTCCGGCGAATGCCCTTCCTCGACATCCGCCGTCGCGTCAAGGCCGGCGGCGAGCAGGGGCTTCTCGGCCTGGCCTTCCATCCCGACTACCGCACCAACCGGCGCTTCTACGTCCACTACACCGACGTTCGCGGCGACACGCGGCTCGTCGAGTACCGGTCGAACCGCGCCCGCGCGCTCGTCGAGACGGCACGCCCGCTCCTCTTCGCCGACCAGCCGTACGAGAACCACAACGGCGGACAGATCGCGTTCGGCCCGGACGGCCTGCTCTATGTCGGCCTCGGCGACGGCGGGCATGCGTTCGATCCGGGGGAGCGTGCCCAGAGCCTTTCCAGCCCGCTTGGAAAGCTGCTCCGCCTCGATGTCGACGGCCCGCGAACCCGCTGGCAGGTGGCCGCGTACGGGCTCCGGAACCCGTGGCGGTTCTCCTTCGACCCGGCGACGGGCGACCTGTACGTCGCCGACGTCGGTCAGGATCGGTGGGAGGAGATCAATTTCGTCCCGGCCTCGCCGCGCCTCATGGCGAACTTCGGCTGGCCGGTCTACGAGGGCCGAGAGCGGATCTCCGACGGCGAGCCCCGTGCGGCCGGCGTCCTCGTCTCGCCCGTCCACGTCTACGGGCGCAAGGATGGTTGCTCGGTGATCGGCGGGCACGTCTACCGGGGCCCCCGGCTGCCGGGCCTGCGCGGGCGCTATCTCTACGGGGACTACTGCAGCGGAACGGTGTGGTCGCTTCGGACCCGCGACGCGGCGACCATCGACGTCCGGCGCGAGACTGTCAGCGTTCCTGGGCTTACGTCATTCGGCGCCGACGCGGACGGCGAGCTCTATCTCGCCTCGCAGGACGGATCGATCTATCGGCTCCAAGGCGAGTGACCGCGGTGCAAGCGCGGGAACCAAGCCCTCCTCTATCCTAGAGCCGCCTTGGAAACAGATGGCGCTAAGAGCTACGCGGTCTGGGGTCAGCCGACGTCGGGCGCGCACGCCGACTTCGGCGCGATGCTCGGCGCGGCGCTCGAGCGCGACGGCTTCCGTCCCGCCGACCCCCAGGACGCCGACCTCGTCATCAACCTGATCGACCCGAACGACCCGAAGCCGTTCCGGCGCCGGGCGCGAGGGACGTTCGTGGCGGCGATCCACGAGCGGGGTCAGGCGCCCGACAACGTGCTCGAGGTGAACTACCCGCTCCTCGTTCGCGCGCTCGCCAACATCGTCCTCTGCTACGTCCCAGGCGAGGGGGTGTGGTTCACGACGATGGAGCGCGGGCACTACGGCGTCCACCCACTCGACGGCGAGGACTCGCTCGCGGACGGGGTCATCGAGCGGCTCGCCCCGCTCGCCCGCGCGAGGCTCGTGATCGACAACGAGTTCAGAACGGACCTCGAGCCCGAGCTCTGGGACGGCGACGACGTGACCGAGCAGATCAGGGAGGCCGGCGCCCGCCTCGGCGACCTCGATCTCTTGCCCGCGCCGTTCCCGATCGAGGAGCTCCTCGACGAGCGCGAGCTTCGCCAGGTCAAGCGCCTCTACGGGATCGGGGGGCTCTCGTACGGGAACCTCTCGATGCGGAAGGACGAGCGGCGCTTCTGGATGAGCGCGAGCGGCGTCGACAAGAGCAAGCTCGAGACGCCCGGCCGCGACATCCTCCTCGTCTCCGACTACGACGCCGAACGAGGCGTGATCGTCCTGAGCGTCCCGCCGTCAGTCGAGCCGCGCCGAGTCTCGGTCGACGCGATCGAGCACTGGATGATCTACCAGGCGCATCCCGACGTCGGCGCGATCCTTCACGTGCACGCGTGGATGGAGGGGATCCCCGCGACCGACATCAACTACCCGTGCGGAACCGAGGAGCTCGCGACGAGCGTGGCGGAGCTCATCGACCGCGAGACAGATCCGGAACACGCCGTTATCGGGCTCCGGAACCACGGAATCACCGTGACCGGCGAGACGCTGAGCGAGATCCTCGACCGGATCGAGCCCCGCGTCCTGCGTCAGGTCCCGATGGCCTAGGCGCTAGCGCGGCGCCTCAGGCGCCGGGTGCTCGGCCGCGACCCAGTCGGGTCCGCCCCACGAGAAGTCGAACGGGTAGTCGTGGACGACGTGCGCCCAGATGAGCCAGGCGACCCAGCGCGTCGTCCCGTAGAAGAAGCTCGCCCGGTAGATCGCGAGGAGCGCGACCTCAGGCAGGAAGCGGCCGGCCCAGCGCCAGAAGGGATCGGCCGGCGCGATCGTCTCGCGGAAGTACGAGCGCGTCAGCACGCGCCACGCGACGAGCCCGTAGACGACCCAGACGCCGTCCATCACGAATCCCCACGAGCTGAAGTACGCGCCGGCGTCGGTCCAGCGGTCCAGGTGCCCGGCGTACGCCCACGCGCCGATGGCGACATGCTCCGTCGTGAACGGGAAGAAGAGCATCGTCCCGACCGTGTCGAAGGCATCTGTTATGGCGTGCAGCCACTGGCCGATGACGAAACTGAGGGCCCACACGCGGCTGTGCGTGAGAAAGAGGATGAGCGCCGCGACAGCCACGCCGAAGGTGAGCGAGTGGGTGAAGCCCATCCCGGGCCAGTCGCGGTGGAACCGCGCCGGATCCTCGGCGCGAAGCTCGACGCCCGCGATGCTGATCCCGTAGACGAACCACTTCGTCGCGAGATCGGGCGAGTACGAGCCGACGAGGAGCGGGACGATCGCGACGCGTCCCCCGAGGTAGCGCTGGATCGCGTACGGCTCGAGGTCGTGCGCCGACCAGCTCACCCGACGCGCCTCACGAGGGCGGGAACGAGCCAGACGGCCAGGAGCAGGTACGCGACTCCGACGATCCACGACAGGAGGAGCTCGGGGAGGATCACGCCGAGCGCGATGTACACGGCTGCCGCGGTGAGGTAAGCGAGAAGCGTCTTGCGCGCGGCGTTCACCCGCGTATCTTCGGATGTGCGCAAGTTTTTTGTCTTTCGGGCACTCTTAATGGGCGGACGAGGGCCGTGTGCGCTGCGACCTTCCGTCCGTTTGGCAGCCAGAGGGTTCGGCCGAAGGAGGGCGTTTGGCGTCTGACCCGGTTCCAGGCGGAGCGAAGGGCCATAGCACCGCCCCTGCCGAGGAGGCAGGGCTTCTCTACGAGCGCTATCGCGATCGCGTCTTCGGCTACTGCCTCTACATG
>DASZKB010000059.1:0-2036 GCA_035947475.1 Gaiellaceae bacterium
TCTGGACGATCTTCCGCTCGAGCGCGACGTCGAGAACGCTCCCCTCCCACGAGATCCCGTCGCCGTAGATGATGTCGAACTCGGCCTGCTTGAACGGCGGCGCCACCTTGTTCTTCACGACCTTGACACGCACGCGGTTGCCGACCGCCTCGACGCCTTCCTTGAGCGTCTCTATGCGGCGGATGTCGAGGCGAATGGACGAGTAGAACTTGAGCGCCCGCCCGCCCGGGGTCGTCTCCGGGTTCCCGAACATGACGCCGATCTCCTCGCGAAGCTGGTTCGTGAAGACCGCGACGGTCCCCGTCCGGTTGAGCGTGCCCGCAAGCTTGCGGAGCGCCTGGCTCATCAGCCGGGCCTGCAAGCCGACGTGGCTGTCGCCCATCTCGCCTTCGATCTCGGCCTTGGGGGTGAGGGCGGCGACGGAGTCGACCGCGACGACGTCGATCGCGCCGCTTCGGATGAGGAGCTCGGTGATCTCGAGCGCCTGCTCCCCGTGGTCGGGCTGCGAGACGAGCAGATCGTCGATGTTGACGCCGATTCGCCGCGCGTAGCTCGGGTCGATCGCGTGCTCGGCGTCGATGAACGCGCAGATCCCGCCGCGCCGCTGCGCCTCGGCGATCACGTGGTAGACGAGCGTGGTCTTCCCCGACGACTCCGGGCCGAAGATCTCGACGATGCGGCCGCGCGGAAGGCCTCCGACGCCGAGCGCCATGTCGAGTGAGAGCGACCCGGTCGAGATCGAGGGGATGGCGACCTGGGCCTGGTCGCTCATCTTCATGACCGAGCCCTTGCCGTACTGCCGCTCGATCTGGCTCAGAGCGGCGTCGAGTGCTTGCTCACGGTCCAACGTCGTCAACCTCCTAGCGCAACCGATTCAACGACCTCGTACTGCGCCCCGTCTCGTCGGAGCACCGAATGATAGAGAGCGACCTCGGACGGACTGACCGCGCCGAGGGCGGGCGGCTCGAGCACGAGGCGGGGCCGCTCGCGGAAGCGGAGCACCGTGACGTGAGGAAGCCATTCACGCCGCTCGCGCTCGTAGACGCCGAGCCGCTCGAGCCGCCGAAAGAGCTTCGCGGCCAGGCGGGTCGCGTGGCCGCCCTCGTCGTCGAGGACGACCATGCCGACGCTTCGCGTCTCGCGGTAGCGAGACGGCGTGAGAACGGGCGGGTCGGCGCGCGCGGCGGAGTCGCGCATCGCCTCGGAGATCGGGCCGACGTCGGTCGCGGGACGAGCGCCGAGAAACGCAACGGTGACGTGGAGGTTCGGGCGCGGCACGACGCGCACGCCGCGCACGGACGCGAGCGTCTCGCGTTGCCAGCGCTCGAGCGCGCCGACCACCGCGGGAGGGAGCGGAAGGGCGATGAAGAGGCGAAGGCGTTCACGCCCGCCGACGCTAACGGTCGGGGGCGCGCGCATCTCAGACCGATTGCGTCAGGAGCCGCCGAAAGAGGTGCAAGGCCGCAACGGTCGCCCTCGCGCGAACCGCCTCGCGGTCCCCCGGCAGGTGGAGCCTCTCGGCCGCGGCGCCATGTGGCGACTGCGCGTGCAGGAAGACGAGACCGACCGGCTTCTCCTCCGTACCCCCGCCCGGACCGGCGATCCCGGTCACGGCGATCGCGGCGTCCGCCTCGAAGGCGGCGCGCGCGCCGGCCGCCATCGCCTCCGCCGCCTCGGCCGAGACGGCGCCGTGGCTCGCGAGCACGTCTTCCGGGACGCGGAGGTGCGCGCTCTTCACGTCGTTCGAGTAGGCGACGACCCCGCCCACGTAGACGTCGCTCGCGCCCGGCACGGCCGTGAGCCGCGCGCCGACGAGGCCGCCCGTGCACGACTCTGCCGTCGCGAGCGTGAGGCCGCGTTCACGGCAGAGCTCGAGCACGATCTCGGCGACGCTCCGCTCGTCGTCGGCGTAGACGTCCTCCGCGAAGCGCGCGCGTAGCGCTTCGGCGAGGCGCCCGGCCGCAGCGGTTGCGCCGCCGCCGTCCGCGAAGACGTCGACGTGCACCTCGAGATCCGCGGCGCATACCGTCACCTCG